>NZ_CP067377.1:1200000-1500000 GCF_019565455.1 Flavobacterium oreochromis | reverse complement strand
AAAAAAAGCTTATGATGAAAAGAAAAAAGAAAGCGGTTATGGTAAATAAAGTAGTAACACTAATAATAACAATAATTATTATGTCAAATTTAGCGAGTTGTCAAAATACGAAACAAAAAAGTAATAATTGCCCTGAACAAGGCTTTTGTATTCAAGATACCCTATTGTATTACAATACAAAAAGAATAAATGTAGGGGAACCTATTGCTAATTTTGTAAAAATTGCGGGCAAACCCGACAGAATTGTTACCGATTCTTTAGGAGGCGGTACAATAATAGATTATATTTGGAAGGAAAAAATGATTAGAGTTAATAAACATTACTCAAATAATTATTGTTTACTATCAAAGCAGAAGATAACTAGTAATGGTGAGATAGTAGATGATACAAGTCAAGACCTTATAGAATACAATTCCATAGAAGAAGTAATTAAAAAATATGGTAAATATGATGAGTACAAGGAGGATAAGGTAGATTTAACAATAAGTAAGTTTTATGTTTGGGACAATTTAGGAATAAGTGTGTGGATCAAATCATTAGACAAAATAGGTCAAATTAATATTTATCCCATTTTGAGTTCAAAAACCTATTTCTATGATATGACTAAGGAAGATGATAATGCAGTTTTTAAGCGTCATCCTTTAAAAGAATACAAGGGTAATTTTACTTATAATCATCGTACAGTGAATTTATCAAAAGTAGGATATACAGGATGGGAAAAATTTGTAGACGGGTTAAAAATAAATGGTGTAGATTTTGACCCACCAGGAGATTCAAAAACAATGTCTAGATGGATAAAGAAAACAGATGATTTATATGTTTCAATAAATAGATATACAAACGAAGAAGAATACCAAGAAGGATTAAGAGTTCAAGACAATGGAAAAATAGATGGGATAAAAAGTATAGAAATATGGTCAGTTAAAGCAGATGGTAATGAATAGTAACATCGTTGCACTTTTGTTTTTATTAATCACTTCATGTCAAAGCAAAGGACAAAATAAAGAAATTAATCCACAAGGCTTTTGTATTCAAGATACCCTATTGTATTACAATGCAAAAAGAATAAATGTAGGGGAGCCTATTGCTAATTTTGTAAAAATTGCGGGCAAACCCGACAGAATAGTAACGGATTCGTTAGGAGGAAATACCAATAAAACTTGGAAGTGGCATAAAACAGGAGATGAAGCTTATTTGGCTGAAAATAATAAGATTAAAGTTTTTAATTCAAATAGTACAGAAGAAAGCAAAGTATTTAATTCCATAGAAGAAGTAATTAAAAAATATGGTAAATATGATGAGTACAAGGAGGAAAAACAACCTCTTAATGTACGTAAATATTATATATGGGATAAATTAGGTTTTTATGCTTATACAAATCAAGAAAATTTTTTAAAAAGTATTTATATCAATATTTTCCATCCTAATAAAATAAACGTTGTTTCTAAAGAGCAAATACAAGATCCTCATTTGATTTATAATAATACTCCTAATGGGGAGTATAAAGGGATGTTTACTTATGATGGTCATACGGTTGATTTTAGTAAAATGGGATATGATAATTGGTTTAAAACTATCAAAGAATTAAAAATAGAAGGGGAGCAATATGACCCTCCTGGAGATTCTAAAAAATGGTCTAGAATTATTACAGAAGATAATTTAACTATAGAAATATTTCGTCATAATAATAGTATTAGTAATGGAGAAGGATATTCAGTTGAAAAAGTTGGTGAAATCAACACAGTTACAGAAATAAATATTTTTCGTTAATTTATAATATGATTAGTAAAAACTAATCTACATTTTTAAATATAGATTTATGCCTATTAATTGCATTCGATATGTAATAATTAAATTATTTGTAATCATAATTTTGTCAAATTTAGCGAGTTGTCAGAATATGAACGAAAAAAAAATTTGAATGGCTTCCTACCGAGAGTTCGCCCGCATTATACCCTATGACTATTTATAAAGGGTATTTAATTTTTAAGGACAGTACCTCTATTTATATCCCTTGTTCATTTAGATCACATACCGGCTGGGGCAATAGTGGTTCTATGCACGTAGTGGGCGAAGATTTTAAACCAGTGCCCGTAAAACTTGAAGTAACTTGGGCATCGTTTTTAGAAAACAAGTTTTATACAGGAAGTTGGGATTTACCCTATGACAAAATGCTCAAACTCTTTGAAGAGGGTTATATTAATTATGATACTAAAAAAGGGAAACTTACAATGAGATAATAGTGGGCTTAGCACCGGGCGGAGCCGTATCAGTATGGATAGGTGGTTCAAAGTCAACAATAGAAATAGCCCATTTTAGAGCCCAGCCTACAACGGTTTCTATGAAAGATATGGTGCCTGGAAATCCCGAAATTACGGAAGAGGAGTTCTTTAATCGGTTTGATCCAAACGATGCCTATGACAAAAAAATTATTGACAATTTTAATAAAAACGGAATCCCTTTTGGTATTTGGAGTACTGCTTATAGAGAAAAATACCATTGGAAAATAGACATTGCTTTAGAGAATAAAGCATCTCAATTAATCTACAAACAAGCTAATTTACTCAACGGCGAAATTGAAATTTTAGTAGAAGATTTGTTAAAAAACGATAAAGAAAAACCTAGAGGTTTACCTAGAGTATTTCATTTGGAATGGTTAACACCTGACAAAAAAGCCAAGGCAGTAGATATAGAGGTTAACGAACCTCAATTATTTGAGGTTATTAAAAAAATAGATAAAAATGTAGCGTTTCAATTCCTCTTTAAGCATACCGCTCAAAAAACAGGGCTGTATATCCTACAAAGGGATCAAGAATATTTAGTGCAAACTATAGCGCCAACTGAGGTTTATGATAAACGTTCGTAATGATTCACCAGAAAATAGTATTTGATATAGGGCTTATTACACATGATTTTAGATGTATGAAAAAAACAATCCTTTTTATGGCCTTTTTAATGATGTCATTATTAAGCAGTTGTCAGAATATGAATGAAAAAAGTAATAATTGCCCTGAACAAGGCTTTTGTATTCAAGATACCTTATTGTATTACAATGCAAAAAGAATAAATGTAGGGGAGCCTATTGCTAATTTTGTAAAAATTGCGGGCAAACCCGACAGAATAGTAACGGATTCGTTAGGAGGAAATACCAATAAAACTTGGAAGTGGTCAAAAGGATTTTCTGCTTATAATGATGAAAAAAAATTATTTTCAGATTAAAAGAAGGAGAATATCTAGAATACAATTCCATAGAAGAAGTAATTAAAAAATATGGTAAATATGATGAGTACAAAGAGGAAAAACAACCTCTTAATGTACGTAAATATTATATATGGGATAAATTAGGTTTTTATGCTTATACAAATCAAGAAAATTTTTTAAAAAGTATTTATATCAATATTTTCCATCCTAATAAAATAAACGTTGTTTCTAAAGAGCAAATACAAGATCCTCATTTGATTTATAATAATACTCCTAATGGGGAGTATAAAGGGATGTTTACTTATGATGGTCATACGGTTGATTTTAGTAAAATGGGATATGATAATTGGTTTAAAACTATCAAAGAATTAAAAATAGAAGGGGAGCAATATGACCCTCCAGGAGATTCTAAAAAATGGTCTAGAATTATTACAGAAGATAATTTAACTATAGAAATATTTCGTCATAATAATAGTATTAGTAATGGAGAAGGATATTCAGTTGAAAAAGTTGGTGAAATCAACACAGTTACAGAAATAAATATTTTTCGTTAATTTATAATATGATTAGTAAAAACTAATCTACATTTTTAAATATAGATTTATGCCTATTAATTGCATTCGATTTGTAATAATTAAATTATTTGTAATCATAATTTTGACAAATTTAGCGAGTTGTCAGAATATGAACGAAAAAAAAATTTGAATGGCTTCCTACCGAGAGTTCGCCCGCATTATATCCAATGGAAATTTATAAAGGGTATTTAATTTTTAAGGACAGTACCTCTATTTATATCCCTTGTTCATCTACATCGCATACCGGTTGGGGCAATAGTGGTTCTATGCACGTGGTGGGCGAAGATTTTAAACCAGTGCCCGTAAAACTCGAAGTAACTTGGGCATCCTTTTTAGAAAAAAAGTTTTATACAGGAAGTTGGGATTTACCCTATGATAAAATGCTCAAACTCTTTGAAGAGGGTTTTATTAATGATAGAACTGAGAAAAAGGAAACTTATGAAGAAATAGTAGTGGGTTTAGCGCCAGGTGGCGCTGTATCAGTATGGATGAATGGAACAATGTCAAGAATAGAGATTGCTCATTTTAGAGCCCAGCCTACAACCGTTTCTATGAAAGATATGGTGCCTGGAAATCCCGAAATTACGGAAGAGGAGTTCTTTAATCGGTTTGATCCAAACGATGCCTATGACAAAAAAATTATTAACAATTTTAATAAAAACGGAATCCCTTTTGGCATTTGGAGTACTGCTTATAGAGAAAAATACCATTGGAAAATAGACATTGCTTTAGAGAATAAAGCATCTCAATTGTTATGCAAGCTAGCTGATTTACTCAACGGCGAAATGGAAATCTTAGTGGACGATTTGTTAAAAAACGATAAAGAAAAACCTAGAGGTTTACCTAGAGCATTTTATTTGGAATGGTTAACACCTGACAAAAAAGCCAAGGCAGTAGATATAGAGGTTAACGAACCTCAATTATTTGAGGTTATTAAAAAAATAGATAAAAACGTAGCGTTTCAATTCCTCTTTAAGCATACCGCTCAAAAAACAGGGCTGTATATCCTACAAAGGGATCAAGAATATTTAGTACAAACTATAGCGCCAACTGAGGTTTATGATAAACGTTCGTAATGATTCACCAGAAAATATTCACTATGTAAACCAATATATTTGACATTCTATATTAAAGACCAAGAAATATATAAAGCGCCTAGTCAATACCCTGAAAACATACCTCATAAAACGGTAGTTGTACCTGTGTATTAATGATAATCAGATGTGGGCGGATGTTACACAGATTATATGGATGAGCTAGAGGTGACACTATCCTAAAAAGTGTGTAAGTTATAATAATGGGGTTTGACTTTTTAATTAAACTTAAACCCCTTTTTAAATATAGCATAAGAGTTGATTAAGGATTAGCCCTCAATTAGGTATTGGCATTGACCCTTTTTGGGTTGCTTATCTAAGAGCCTAATATACGAATTTCAGAACCGCTTCATCAGTTAGGAATGATCATTTGTTTTCGTGTATTTTCTAATTTTTCCCTGTAGTTTTTTAATTAAATTGTAGTATAAATTTTTCTTCTAATTTCTAAAAGGAAGGCAAAAAATCGTTAATTCATTCTCATTTCCCTTCCAAAAATTAAAAAACATAGCCTCATTTAAATTTGCTTTTTTAAGGAAAATATTCTAATCCTAACTTGGTTACTTGTTTTGTTTGTGCTGTATCAACACGTTCTATATTTATTGTAAATAGCTTTTTATTTTTCCTTACGACACATGTAAAAGGCTTTCTGGTATGCTGATCTTGTCAAAAGGATTTTCAACACTAAATCTTCTTTATTTATAATAACTACTCAACACATGAAATATAAAAAGTTTGTGTTATAATACGTTTAGAATTATGATATTTTATCACGAAATCAAATATTTTTTATACAAAAAGGCCAACAAAAATATTAGACCTTAATTAGTCTGGAAATAAATTAGGTTCTTTTACCTATTAACTTCTTTAAACTAAAAAATCTTCTTTGTTTGTAGTTATTTTTTTTATTTATTTGTAGCAGATGAGATTGCTATACATTATATTATCTGTTTATTTCTTAATATTGTCAGGGTTACCTTGCCTAGACACTATAGAGCATGAACGATCTATAGCTAAATCTGCAACATCAGACCATTCTCATAAAGGACATACTCATACAGATGATTTATGTTCTCCTTTTTGCACCTGTAATTGTTGCGGTACTCAAGTATTAGTCTATCAATCAATTATTTCATACGATTTTGAAAATCTTCCTACAATAATTACAGAAAGAAAAGAATCTTTATACAAATCTGTTTTTTATACTAATTTCTACAACAATATTTGGCAACCGCCCAAAATCGCATAATAAATTATATACTATCAACGAAGTTACACACTAGACAGTATCTTCTTTAACAGCAAATATCGTATTTGCTCATCGTTAATTTATTATATTATTTCAATGTTAGATAAGATTATACAATTCAGTATAAAGAACAAGTTTCTTATACTGCTTTTTACTATTATATTAGTGGCTTGGGGAAGCTACTCAGTAAAACAACTCCCACTTGATGCTTTACCAGATGTAACCAATAATCAAGTACAAATTATTACCACCGCTCCTACCCTTGCTAGTCAAGAGGTAGAACAACTAATTACTTATCCTTTAGAACGATCTGTAAAAACAATTCCAAAAATTGTTGAATTACGAAGTATTTCTCGATTTGGTTTATCAGTTGTTACGGTTGTTTTTAAAGATGATGTTGACATTTATTGGGCTCGTGAACAAATTTTTCAACGCTTAAAAGAAGCTCAAGAAAATATTCCTGATTATGCAGGATCTCCTGGATTAGCTCCTATTTCTACTGGACTTGGCGAAATTTATCAATATGATGTGTACGCTAAAAAAGGTTATGAAGACCAATATGATGCAGTAAAACTGCGAACTATTCAAGATTGGATCATTGTACCTCAACTACAAGGTATAGAAGGTGTAGCTGAAGTTAGCACATGGGGAGGAAAATTAAAACAATATGAAATAGCTGTTAATCCAAATACTCTGAACAGTTTAGGTGTTACTATTTCTGAAATTTTTCAAGCTCTGGAAAAAAACAACCAAAATACAGGAGGTGCTTATATTGAAAAAGATCAATATGCCTATTTTATTCGTGGTGTAGGAATGGCTACAGGAATTCAAGATTTACAAAATGTAGTAGTAAAAAATAGAAATGGAGCTCCTGTCTTAATTCGAGATGTGGCCACAGTACGGGAAGGTATTGCATTACGATACGGAGCCTCTACAAAAGATGGAAAAGGTGAGATCGTTAGTGGATTAGCTCTAATGCTAAAAGGAGAAAATTCTAGTGCAGTAGTAAATCGTGTAAAAGAAAAAAATAGAGCAAATTAATACAACTCTTCCTGAAGGTGTAGTAGCCGAAGCTTTTATTGACCGGGGTAAATTAGTTGATAATGCTATTGGAACAATTACTAAAAATCTAATAGAAGGAGCTCTAATTGTTATTTTCGTATTGATTTTATTTTTAGGTAACCTACGTGCAGGACTCATCGTGGCATCTGTCATTCCTTTATCAATGTTATTTGCTGTGATACTAATGAATTATTTTGGAATAAGTGGCAACTTAATGAGTTTAGGAGCTATTGACTTTGGAATTATTGTAGATGGAGCTGTAATTATTGTAGAAGCCACTATGCATCATTTATTTTTTATCAAACGAAAAGCTCCTCTTACCCAATCCGAAATGGATGAAGAAGTATATCAATCAGCATCTAAAATTAGGAGTAGTGCCGCTTTTGGTGAAATAATCATCTTAATTGTTTATTTACCCATTCTTGCTTTAGTAGGAACTGAAGGTAAAATGTTTAGACCCATGGCTATGACCGTTGGGTTTGCGGTTATTGGAGCTTTTACTTTATCACTTACATATGTGCCAATGATGTCTGCTTTGTTTTTATCAAAAAACACAGAACATAAAGAAAATTTTAGTGATCGAATGATGGCTTGGCTCGAAAGTAAATATACTCCACTACTAGAGAAAGCATTAACTTTCAGAAAAACAATTTTAGGTATCGCTATTAGTCTTTTAGCCTTAGCCTTATTTACGTTTCAAAATATGGGAGGTGAATTTATACCCACAATAGAAGAAGGAGACTTAGCAATAAATGCTACTATTATGACCGGAAGTTCATTATCTCAAATGGTAGAAACAACAACAAAATATGAACAAATATTAAAAGCTAAATTCCCCGAAATTAAAACAATCGTAACAAAAATAGGAAGTGGAGAAATACCTACTGACCCAATGCCTATTGAAAGTGGCGACTTAATTATTGTACTAAAAGATAAAAGTGAATGGGTAACCGCTGATAATTGGGAAGATCTAGCTAATATGATGAAGAAAGAAATGGAAACTATTCCTGGAGCAAATATTGAAATATCACAACCTATTCAAATGCGTTTTAACGAATTAATGACCGGAAGCCGTAGCGATATTGCTATTAAAATTTTTGGTGACGATTTAGAAGTATTAGATGTAAGGGCAAAAGAACTCATTTCTAAAATTAATACTATTGATGGAATTGGCGATTTAAAAGCAGAACGAGTTAGTGGTTTACCTCAAATAACAATAAAGTATGACTATAATAAGATTGCTTTATACGGTTTAAACATAACAGATATTAATAAAATCATACGCTCTTCTTTTGCTGGTGAAAGTGCTGGTAAAATTTATGAAAACAGCAAACGATTTGATGTTGTAGTAAGACTAGACAAAAATTTTAGAACAGATATAACCGATGTGAATAATTTATTTATTCCATTAAATAGTGGGCAACAAGTACCCCTTTCACAAGTTGCTTCTATTACATACGAACAAGGTCCAGTACAGGTTTCTAGAGAAAATGGTAAAAGAAGAATTACAGTTGGTCTAAATGTAAGAGGACGTGATATTAAAAGCGTAGTAGAAGAAATTCAGTTAAAATTAAACAAGGATTTTAAACTTCCTCCTGGCTATTTTATAACATATGGTGGACAATTTGAAAATCTAGTGGAGGCAAACAAACGATTATCAGTTGCATTACCTATTGCGCTTGCTTTAATTATGGTTTTACTCTATTTTACTTTTAATAGTATAAAACAATCTTTATTAATTTTTACAGCCATTCCTCTTTCTGCCATTGGTGGTGTTTTTGCTCTATGGCTACGAGGAATGCCTTTTAGTATTTCTGCTGGTATTGGTTTTATAGCTTTATTTGGTATAGCTGTTCTAAACGGAATAGTTCTTATTTCTTACTTTAATCAACTTGAAACAGAAGGTATTAGCGACCCTATAAAGCGTGTGTTTTTAGGAACTAAAACAAGGCTACGTCCTGTATTAATGACTGCAGCAGTGGCTTCTTTAGGCTTTATGCCAATGGCACTCTCTACTAGTGGAGGTGCAGAAGTACAAAAACCACTAGCAACAGTAGTTATAGGAGGTTTAATTTCTGCTACCTTACTAACCTTAATTGTCTTACCTATTCTTTATTTAGTATTTGAGAAAGGAATGAAACACAATACAAAAACCAATACTTCTTTACTTTCTATTATTGTATTATTTTTTAGTTCTCTGAGTTTTGGACAAAATACAAAAATGATTACGCTTTCTGAAGCAATTGAATTAGCTAAAAAAAACAATCATGAATTAAAAATAACAGACCAAGAAATTCAGAAACAAAACGCTCTAAAAAAGGCTGCTTTTCAACCTGATCCGATACAAATCCAATATCAAGGAGGTCAATTTAATGCTAAAGAGTTTGACCATAATATTACTATTCAACAATATTTTCCGATTGGAGGGATTACTAAAGCAAACAAACAATTACAAGATGAATTAATTAAATTAGCAGAAAAGCGTAAAGCAATTACAGAATATGAATTGGAAAAAGCGGTTACATTAGCGTTTTATCAATATTTATATGGAATTGCGGTTCAAAAATTAAATACTGACCTAAATGATATTTACTCTAATTTTCTAAAAAATGCAGAATTAAGACACAAAACAGGTGAAACTGGCAGTATAGAAGTTATTAGTGCTAAAGCCAAAGTAAAAGAAATTGAAACACAAAAGAAACAAATCATACACGATTTAAGTATTTATCAAAAACAATTTCAATTTTTCTTACAAACAAAAGAAGATGTTCTACCTAACAGCCTTATTCCTTTAGAATATAAATTAATTTCAGAGGGGAAAAATAAAATAGAAAATTTAGTTAGAGACTATTATACTCAACAAATATTAGTAAATCAAAAAGAAACAGCTGTATACAAAGCGCTCAGAGTTCCTAAAGTAGGTATTGGCTATTTTTTTCAAACGATTCAGTTGCAATCTCCTTTTCAAGGTTTTACAGCAGGTTTACAAATTCCATTATTTGGAAACGTAAACAATTCAAAAGCTAAAGCTTCTGAAATTAACACTGCCCAATCAGAATTATTATTGAATAAAAACAAACTTTTAATTCAGTTACAAAATCAAGAATTAGTAGAAACCTATGAAAAGCAGAAAAAAAGTTTACAATATTATCAAAGTGAAGGCTTACAATATGCCGATCAAATCATAGTAGCCGCACAAAAAAGTTATGCTAATGGCGATTTAAGTTACTGGTCATATATTAATTTTTTAAATCAAGCTATTGATATTAAAAAACAAAATATAGAAGTAACAAACACTTATAATCAAAGTGCCATTTCTTTACAATATCCATCAATACCTAACAACTAATTGATATTAAAATGAACAATATACAATCACAATTTAAAAAATTTTTACTTCTTAATACATTTTTTCTAATTCTTCTTTCTTCTTGTAAGGACAATAAAAAGGAAGAATCTCAAGAAGAAATTCCTGAGAATGAAATAGCTCTTACTAAAATGCAATACAAAACTATAGGCATTCAAACAGGTAATATAGAAAATAAAAATCTTAATAGCTCAATAAAAGCAAGTGGCTACACAACCGTACCTCCACAAAACAAAGCAGATGTTTCTACCTTAATAAGCGGTGTAATAAAAGATATTTATGTTCTTGAAGGAACCTATGTATCTAAAGGAAAAGTATTAGCAACTATTCAAAACCTAGAAGTAACTAAAATTCAAGAAGATTATCAGACTGCAATGGCTAATATTGAGTTTCTTCAATTAGAATACAATCGTCAAAAAACCTTGAGTGATGAAGATGTTAATCCCAAAAAAACGTTTCAAGAAGTAAAATCAAAACTAGCTATCGAAAAGCAAAAGCACAAAGTGCAAAAAATAAATTACAGGCTTTAAATATAAGTTTAAAAGGAAGTACTTCACTAATTCCTATTCTAGCTCCTATTAGTGGTTATGTAGGAAAAATAAATATTACGAAAGGTGCTTTTGCTGATACTGGACTTGCTTTATTTGAGGTTGTTAATAATAGCGAAATGCACCTAGATCTTAATGTATATGAAAAAGATTTAGATAAAATTGCTGTAGGACAAGAAGTAGATTTCATCTTAACAAATCAATCAAACCGAATCATTAAAGGAAGGATTTTTGGAATTAATAAATCTTTTTCTAATGAAAGTAAGACAGTTGCGGTACACGCTAAAATTAACCCTAATGATAGTAAAGATTTGATTACAGGAATGTATGTTACGGCAAATATTAATGTTACGAATCAAACTGTTCAGGCTTTACCAAAAGATGCAGTAGTTAGAAATGGAGAAAAATACTATATCTATATCATAGAAGATTCTCATCTAGAAAACCCAAATGCAACACACCAAAACAAAGAAGAAGAAGAAAAAAATGAAATTCACTTTAAAGCAATAGAGGTCGTACCGGGCACTACAGACTTAGGCTATACAGAAATAAAATTAGTAGAATCTATTCCTTCTAATTCTAAAGTTGTTATAAAAGGAGCTTTTTATTTATTATCGCAATCTAAAGGTGGAGGTGAACACGAACATTAAAATCTAGTAAAATGAAAACTCAAGATAAACATAATGTAAACAAAAAAAACCTTTGTTGCTCTATAGAAGAAAAACATCAACATTCCGATAAAAAATCGGGATGTTGTACGAATCAAGAAATTCATTCTGATCATGATCATCATATTAGTACAAGCCCTTTTAAAATGTTTTTCCCTTCTATCATCTCATTTATTTTATTAGTAATAGCTATTATTTTAGAAAATTATATTCCTCAATTATGGTTTACAAGTTGGATCAAAACGAGTTGGTATATAATAGCTTATTTACCTGTAGGCTTCCCCGTTTTAAAAGAAGCTCTCGAAAGTATTATGAATGGTGATTTTTTTCAGAATTTTTACTAATGTGTATTGCTACACTGGGCGCATTTGCTATAAACGAATTTCCGGAAGGTGTCGCGGTTATGCTTTTTTACTCAGTAGGTGAAGTATTTCAAACTTTAGCAGTAACCCGAGCTAAAGCAAATATAAAGTCATTATTAGATCAAAGACCTGATGAGGTAACTATCCTGAATAACAATTCCTCCACAACGATAAAAGCTTCCGAAGCAAAAATTGGTGATATTATACAATTAAAACCAGGAGAAAAATTAGCTCTAGACGGAGAACTTCTTTCTGAAAAAGCAGTTTTTGATACAGCTGCTCTTACTGGTGAAAGCAAACCTGATACAAAAACTAAAGGAGAAACGGTTCTAGCAGGAATGATAAATTTAAATAGAGTTGTACAAATTAGAGTAACAACTGATTATAAGAATAGTAAATTATCTAAAATTCTTGAATTAGTACAAAATGCTACTGCACAAAAAGCACCAACTGAATTATTTATTAGAAAGTTTGCTAAACTTTACACTCCCCTCGTTGTTATTTTAGCCCTCTTAATTTGTATTATCCCTCTCTATTTTGTTTCTGATTATAAATTTAATGAATGGTTATATAGAGCATTAGTCTTTTTAGTAATTTCATGTCCATGCGCTTTGGTTATCAGTATCCCTCTGGGATATTTTGGAGGAATTGGAGCCGCTTCTAAAAATGGAATTTTATTTAAAGGAAGTAATTTTTTAGATAGTATGGCTACCATTAAAAATGTAGTAATGGATAAAACAGGTACTATGACAGAAGGAGTTTTTAAAGTACAAGAAGTTTCTTTTGATTCTAGTTTTAATAAAGATGAAATTTTAGATATGGTAAATGCACTAGAAAGTCAAAGCACACATCCTGTAGCTACTGCTATCCACAATTATGTTGGAAATCTTAATTCATCTATTCGATTAGAAAATGTAGAAGAAATAGCGGGACACGGATTAAGAGCATTTGCTAATGGGAAAGAGTTACTGGTAGGTAATTTTAAACTAATGAAAAAGTTTAATATTCAATACAATATAAATCCAGATCATATTGTCTATACCTTAATTGCAGTAGCTTATGATAAAAATTTTGTAGGATATATTACAATAGCTGATTCTATCAAAAAAGATGCACAAACAACTATTGATAAACTAAAAACATTAGGTATAAAAACCACTATGCTTAGTGGAGATAAAAGTACAGTTGTGCAGTTTGTTGCTTCTAAGTTAGGTATTACAAAGTCATTTGGTGATTTATTACCGGAAGATAAAGTAACCAAAATAAAAGAAATTATAGCCCAAAATGAAACTGTAGCTTTTGTTGGAGATGGAGTAAATGATGCTCCTGTTATTGCATTAAGTAATATAGGAATAGCCATGGGGGGTTTAGGAAGTGATGCGGCTATAGAAACGGCTGATATAGTAATACAAGATGATATGCCTAGTAAAATTGCTATGGCAATAGAAATAGGAAAAGAAACTAAAAAAATTGTTTGGCAAAATATTAGCTTAGCATTTCTAGTAAAAGCTATTGTCTTAATACTTGGAGCAGGTGGTTTAGCTACTATGTGGGAAGCTGTTTTTGCAGATGTAGGCGTTGCTCTATTAGCTATTTTAAATGCGATTAGAATTCAACAAATGAAATTTACACCATAATTAATATTATCATCTATCTTATAAAACCATTTAAAAAAAAGTAGGTAATTTTTAAACTCACACACTTTTTAGAATTGTGTATCAGATAGGTACGCCCCAAAATCTTAATACTACTTTTTTGGGGCGTTCTTATTTAGGGTCATGTAAAAAATAAATTAGAACCTAGCTTATAACTTCTTTACAAATCATATTTACCTAATGATTTATAAATACTAATCAATAAATTATAGAATCTATTTTCTAAAGCAATATTTGATAATTTAGAACTTACTAATGAATTTTCTCTTGAATTAATTAAGAATAAAGAGCTTTCTCCCATTGCAAATAAATGCTCTTCTGCTGAAAGCATTTTTTCAAAATCAGATACTAACTTTTTATTAATTTGAAGCTGTTTTTCTAATGAAGTTTGTTCTTGATATAATGCTTCTACTTTATTTTTTAATTGTTGTTTTTCAAATTCTAAACTAAATTGTACATCTTGTATTTTAAGTTTAGCCAGTTTTAAACTTCCTCTTTCTTTTCTTAAAAACAACGGCATACTAAAATTTATTCCTAATTTATAATCCTGAAAACGATATTTCATCAAATAATCAGGTTCTGAAAGATAATTATAACTCACGTCTAATTTAGGTAAAAGGGTATTAGCCTTTAAACGTTGCTCAATAAGAAGCATATCTATTTTAGCATTTAGAGCTTTTAGCTTAGGATGATGATCAATTATTAATTGTTTTAATTGAATATTTGATAAGGTATTTCGAATTGTTTTTTCTAATTGAATTTCGGGATAGAGAGTATCATCTATTTCCAAGGGAATGTTGTCTTTTGTCCAAATATAATTAGAAACTTCTAGTTTTGCTTTTCTTAATTTTAGTTGAGCATCTTCTAAATTTAATTGGCGATTTCGTACTGCTATACCTGCTTCTATACTATCTATAGCAGGCTTATCTCCTTGTTCTATTAGTTTTTCTATTCCTTTAAACCGAACAGAAGCATTTTTAAAATAGGATTCGTATAATTGTACTTCATGATAAGCGCGTTTCCAATTAAAATAGCTATTGGATGCTTCGTATATTATTTCTAACGCTTGTAAATCTCGTTCAGCTGTATTAAGTGTAAGTGCTAATTTGGCTTTACGAAGATCAGCCATTCTCTGGTTTATAAACAGACCTTGTCCAACAGGTATACGAATTCCTAAAGATGTTAATCCTTGATTAGGTGTTGTTATTTCTGGATTAACAAAAATACCTTCGCTATTGTTAAAAGCTGCTTTCAACTCAATTCCGTACCAAGTTGGAATTTTAAAACTACTATTAAAAATAGAATAGTAGTTTTTATCTTTAAAATCTTTCTTGTCAAAATCAACTTCAATTTTAGGATCAAACGCACCGCGTGCTTGCATTAATTGAGCTTGTGATTCAGATATATTTAAATTTGCTTGTTTTACTAATGGATGGTATTTTTTTACATAACCTAAAAACTCATTATAAGTAAGTTCTTTAGTTTGTGCAACTATTAGTATTGGAATGAAAAAGAGTATTAAAAATAGATGTTTCATTATTTTTTCTTTTCTTCTTTAGTTTTTTTATCAACCTTATAAAAATTTGGAGGAAAGCCATTTAAAGTCCTCCAAATTTCAAACCAAATAGGCACATCATTTAGCAATGCTAAAGTCTCTGCTCCTGCACCTATACTTAATAAAGTAGGCCATTGCTTATCTTTTGGATCAGGTGCTATTAACACTCTATATTTACCATTATCACTGATAAAATTTTCTTTGGCTACAATAATCCCTCCAAAAGTTCCGTAAGAAACATCAGGCCAACCACTAAATACGATTGTAGGCCAGCCATCAAACCATACACGAACTTTCTCTCCTTTATTTACTAATGGAAAATCAATAGGATCTATATAGGTTTCTACTGCAATTTCAAAATTAGCAGGCATTATACTTACAATTGAAGTTCCTTCTTTTATAGTTTCACCTATTCCTGATTGTAATGCCCTATTTATATAACCATCTTGTGGTGCTGTGATATAATAAAATTCATTCCTAATTTTATAATTAGTATACTGATTTTTTAATTTATTTACCTGTGCTTCTGTATCATACCTTGAACTCAGGGCCGTTTGCTTATCACTGTTTGCTTTAGCTACTTTTTCAGCATACTCAGCTTGAATACGATTAAGTTCCATTTGAGCATTCAATACATCATTTTTAGCTGCAATGTATTTGTTTTCTTGGGTACTATTTTTTGCTTCTACATCTTGAAGTTTTACTCTTTTTTCTTCAACATCTGTTAAAGCTTTTAATCCTTCTTTATTTAAATTTACAGAACGATTAAACTGGGTACGAGCAATCTTTAACTGAGTTTTCACAGCTTCTAAATCAATACTATCACTTTTTACTTTTAAATAGGATTGTTTTAATTTGTTTTGTGCCTGTTTATATTTTAAATTTCTCTCTGTTTCTATAGCTCCCATTTGTCCCTCTAGCGCTTTTACTTTTTGGCTATAGGATATTACAGCATTTTCTTTTGCTTTTACTTGATTTCCTGTATTTTCAACTAAGTTAGGATCAAAATAATCTTCTTTAATTTCGGAAATATAGACGATTGTATCTCCTTTTTTTACAAAATCTCCTTCTTGAACAAACCATTTTTCGATACGCCCAGCAATAGCTGTTTGAATTTCTTGTGGTCGTTGATTGGGCTTTAGTGTTGTTACATATCCCCCTCCTTTTATATTCTGTGTCCAAGGAAGAAAGAGAAAAAATATCAAAAGAATTCCTGTACTAATAAAAATTCTTTTTATGACTTTATACTGCTGATTTTGAACAAATACTCTAGTTGATTTATACTTATGCAAATCAACTGATTTTTCTATTCTATTGTGTGTTATATTAAGCATATTTATACTAAATGACCGTTATCGATAGTAACTATTTTATTACATTTTTGCTCCCAATATGGATTTTTACTGACCACAACTAATGTCCAATCGTGTTCTTTATTGGTCAGATAATCAATTATTTCTTTAGCTGATTTATCATCTGATTTATCTACAGGATCTTCAAGGAATAAAATTCTAGGTTGTTGAATAATACAACGTGCTAAAACAATTTTTTGAGTTACTGATGAATTGATTTGCTTTCCTTCAGGAAAAAGTTGGGTATCTAATCCATTTGGAAGATTTTTAATTACTTCGGTTAATTTTACTTTGTCTAAAACATCTATGAGTTGTTCCATAGTAATATTACTATTATTACACGTAATATTTTCTAAAATAGTTCCTTCAAACGGTGCTTCATTTAAGGTAACAATAGCTATTTTAGCTCTAAATTCTTCTAATGAATATTTTTTATAATTAGTTTCATTAAGATAAATAGTTCCTGAACTAGGTTCTATCAATCGTGCTAATAATCGTATAAGTGTTGTTTTTCCTGCCCCATTATCCCCTTTAATTAGTACACGATCTTTTGGTTCTATTTTTATATTAACATTAGATAAAGCAGGTACGTCTGTTCCTTTATAAGAAAATGTTAGATCCTTTGTTTCTATATGTATAGCGGTTATTTTTTCTAATTTATATAAACTACTATCTGTTGTTAAAACTTCTACTTCTTTATCTACAACAGCTCCTAACTTTTCTAATGAAGTAAGAACATCATAAAATAATTCTAAACCTGAAAATAATTTTTCTACAGCGGCTACAATACTTAAAATTACAATTTCAGCGGCTACGAACTGACCTATATTCATTTGCTGATTTAGCACTAAAATCCCTCCTATTATTAATAAGCCAGCAGTTAGTAATATTTTAAATCCTACTAATTGAACAAACTGTTTTCGTAATATTTTAAAATGACTTTCTCTCTGTTCTAAATATTCATTTACTAATTTGTCATTTTTTTCTAAGGAAAATAAGAATAGATTCTGATTTTTAAAACTAATATGATTACGAGCTATCTCCTGCAACCAATGAGCTACTTTATATTTATATTTTGATTCTTTTAAACTAGTTGCTAATCCAACTTCAAAATTCATACGGTAAATAAGGTATAATAAAATTATTAATATTATTCCAAAAAAAATAAAGAAGGAATGATATAAGGATAGTAAAACAATTCCAAAAAGAATTTGTAATAATGCTGTAGAAATATCTAATAATAATTTTGAAACTCCTTTTTGTACATTTAAGGTATCAAAAAAACGATTAGCTAATTCAGGAGGGTATTCATTATGAAATTCACTCGTTTTTATTCTTGGAAATCGGTACGCAAATTCGAAAGAAGCACGAACAAATATTTTTTGTTGCAAGTTTTCAGTAATTCGAAACTGCATAATTTTCATAATTCCAGCTAGGGCAACACCTACAATTACTACAAAGACTAACACAACCCAAGATGTACTTATTTGTCCTGCTTGTATAAAATTTATAATAGTTTGTATTCCTAATGGTAATGATAAACTTATTATACCGGCAAAAATGGCGTATAAAAAAATCTGATATATATCTCTTTTATCTAAAGAAATAAGTTTTTTAAATCGTTCAAATGGCGTCATAATATTGTTTTTTTAGCTAAATCAATAAAGAAACTAGACACATCGTCTTTTTCATTAAAATTAGTAATTGTTTTAAAATGTTGTTTTATAAATTGTTGATGTAATGCTCCTTCTACTATAGTAGAAGACAAACTTTTTGCATACTGGTAAGAAGGATTTATTTCATTAATAATATCAACTAATCTATTTACTACCCTTTTATATACTAAAAAATAACCTTCTTTATTTTCCTCATCTACTTCTTTAGTTAAAAAGGTTTTTGTAAACTCTGAAACAATGATTCTATTTAAAATAGCTTCATTTATATGAGGTGTATTAGTATCATCTTGTATATTTTGAGAAACTATTTGAATAGCTTTTTCTAACTTTTCTTGTACATCTTTAATATTAGTAGTGCTAAAAACTATATGATATTCCATCCAAGCCCAATACCAAGATGATAAATACAACATCAACTTGTGTTTATTTTCAAAATAACGATAAATAGAACTTTCATTAGATTGAATTCGTTCTCCTAGTTTTTTAAAGGTAAACAAATCAAAACCTATTTCATCTATAAGAATAATACTATTCTGAATAATTTTTCTTCCTAATTCTGAAGTTTCAGGATCTTTGACATATAATTTGTCATTGACTGCTATTTTTATGTTTGAAAAAAGATGTTTCATTATTATCATTTTAAACAAACATACAAACAAATATAATAGTAACACTATTAATTTAGGAAGTTTAACTTTTATTTAATAAAACCCACTTAATTAGAAGACTATTGTCTTAAATAGCATAATTATAATCTATAAAAATTCACAAAAAATAAAGCGGCTTTTTGTAAATTTGGGTAAAAAGCCCCAATGCCCAAATACAATTACTTGATAATCTTTATTTTGTTGTTTCCTATATGTTTATATGGACAGGAAACTGCTGATTTTTATATAAAAAAAATCTTACTTTATCAATATAGTAATCAAACGCCTAATTATCAATTAACCAGTTATAACAAACTAATCATTACAGCGGATCCTAAAAATTCATACGGTCATATTGATACCATTTATAAATATAAAAGGGGTAATAAAATCATTAAAGAAATTGATTCGTCTGATTACAAATTCAAAAAAATAATATCAAAACAACATTTGTATCAAGCCGAAAAAATTTCAGTTATTACTAAAAATAAAAAAAACATAAAAGAAGAGATAATTGCTACACGTATGGCTGGCTTTAAAGAACCTATAGCAGAATACTTTACACTACAATTACATCCTTTTAATCTCTATGATTCAAAATTAGAAATTGCAGAAAAAGAATACACAAATCCTATTTCAGAAAAAGGCTTAAATAAATACATTTTCTCTATTCTTAATTATACATCTGAACAAAATCGAAAACTTGTACGAATAAAATTTAATCCAAAAAACTCTAAAAATAAAAGTTTAGTAAAAGGAGAAATACTTGTAGATATTGAAAACTTTAATATTGCCAAGGCTCGTTTTTATACATTAGGAAAAATAGAATGCCGCTCAATACATTCATATACTTATAATGAAGTAGCTCATCATTGGATTCCTTCACATACACAATTAATTCTAAAAAAGGAAATAGCAAATATCCAATAAAAATTTTAGGAGAATATATTACTTTTGAAGATTCTGAAAAAAATACAACCCGAAAGGGAAGAAATACGCTACTGATTTTCTTGAAATAATTGTTACTACTGAGTATTCACAATTAACTTTAGGAAACTTTCCTATAGAAAAAAAATATTTTCCTATTTCTTTATCTAATAAGGCTACTAACCGAAAAGAATCCATTTCGTTTGAATCTTTTAATGATTCTATTGATAAACGGAGTTTGCCTACTTACCTATCTTTAGACAGCTTAATAACTGCCAGAAAATATGAAAAAAAGCTTAAAATTGGTCGCAAAATAATTAATGGATACTACCCTATAAGTTTTTTCGATTTAGATTTACGCTATCTCTTCAAATTCAATAATCATGAAGGTATTCGTATAGGATTAGGAGGTATTACTAATGATCATTTTTCTAAATATTTCAAAACAGAAGCTTATTTTGGTTATGGAACTAAAGATTATGATTTTAAAAAAGGGCTTACAGCTTCCTTTTTACTAGACCGTACTTCTGAAACATGGTTTGGAATTGGTTATCAAGATGATGTAACTGAAATAGCTAACAATAATTTTGAAATAGATAGAAAAACATTTAAAATTTATGACTCAAGACCTTTTAACTTAACGACTTTCTTTGATCATCATACTTATAGAGCATTTATAGAAAATAAAATAATTCCCAAAACGGAATCTATTCTTCAACTAACAAAAAGTAATATCACCCCTTTATTCAATTATCATTATGAAATTGATGGTCAATCATATAAAACATTTTATTTAAACGCACTTACCTTTTCTTTACAATGGAATCCTTTTAGCAAATACATGCAAACTCCTAGCGGTAGAATTGAATATAGAAAAGAATATCCAAAATTTACTTTTCAGCTTTCAAAAACACTTCCTTTCTCTTTAAATGACTTATTTCAGTATACACGGTATGATTTTCGATTTGAATACCAAAAAAAAGTATTCAATAATCACAAAATTGATTTTAAAATAGAAACAGGATATATAGATGGCATAGCCCCTATCACACATTTATACAGTCATTCACCTAATAATTTACAAAAGGAAAAAATGATTGAACGAATAAATTTTGCTGGAAGAGAGAGCTTTGAGACAATGTTTTTTAATGAATTTTTTTCAAACAAAGCTCTTTATGCTCATATTCAATATCAACTCCCTAAATGGGAAATTAGTAGACAAATAAATCCTATTTTTAATACTGTTCTTAGATACGGATTAGGAAGTCTTAACTCAAAAGACAATCATAAAGAAATTACATTCAAAACCCTTGAAAAAGGTTACTGGGAATCAGGTATAGAAATAACCCAAATCTATAACGGCTTAGGTATTTCTAGCTTTTACAGATTTGGGCCTAATCAACTACCTTCATTCAAAGATAATTTAGCTATAAAACTAAGTTTACAAATTGATTTAGGGTTTAATGATTAATACTGATGGCAAATTACTAAGCCATAAATTATTAGAAGCTACTAGTTTTTTCCAACTTTCAAGACTAATCAACATTAAATCTTGTTTAACTAAAAATGCTTTTTGAACTTGATTTTCTTTCACTATAGAAATATTATCCGGGAATTCTCTATCTAATGATTCAATGGCATTTTTTATTAAATAATTTGTTTCTAATTGATGTTTTACATCAATTACATTCACCTTAGAATTATTATTGTAAACAAACTTTTGAATATAATCAACTAAAAAAGCATCTTCCGAGCAAAAGAAAGGAACAAAAATTTTATCTAAAGATTGCAATTCATTATCTGCTAGTATTCCAAGAGGTGTTTTATTTTTAGAAATTATTTGCTGTGTTCGTTCATCAAATATAGAATTAGCAAATAAGCCTTCTTTACCCGTTAACTTATCCAATAACCTATCTGGATTAATTAATCGCGTAGTAAACCCAATTACTTTTCCTAAAAGGGATCCTTCAAAAATTGATTTACCTAAACCAACTAGTAATAAATCATAATCTCCTTTTCCTGCTACTTCAGCAATATCTGTTTCTATATCTACTGTAGCCTTAAAAATAGTAGATATTTCTTGGTTTAAATTTTTAGATTCTTCTAAAATAGGGATAAAAGATTCTTTTTCATATTCTTCTGTATTATAACCGTGCATTTCATCGCTTACAGAAAGGTGCATGGCTGTAATAACAGAATTTTCTTTTTTTTTTTTGTTAAAGCATTAGCCACTTTTAATAATGATTTCCCTTTTTCGTGATTTCCAAAAGAAATTAATATTTTAAATTTATGAATGCCTTCTACAATATCTGGAACAATTTGATCTTTTGTTCTAAAAATAAAATTGATTAAATCTAACGCAGGACCTGTCATAAAGGTTGTAACTAAAGCCATGATAACCATCATAGTAAAAATTTCAGAAGTAAGCACTCCTAAATCATATCCTATATTTAAGACTACTAACTCCATTAAACCGCGTGTATTCATGAGGGCTCCTATCATAAAACTATCTTTCCAAGTCTGCCCAACAAATTTAGAAGTCAATGCTCCTCCTATAAATTTACCTGTTACAGCAACCAGTATAATAAAGCCTGTTACCTTCCATAAATAAGGCTCATTAATTAACCCTATCTGTGTTCTTAATCCTGTAAAAACAAAAAATAATGGAAGTAATAAAATTAAGGAAACATCTTCAACCTTATCTATAAAAATATGTCTAAACTTAGCTATATCAGGCATAATCGCTCCCGTCATAAAAGCACCAAATAAAGCATGAATCCCTATAATTTCAGTACAATATGAAGAAATAATTAAAGTCAAAAAGAAAATAGCAACCACAGGTTTACTCAAATTGTCACTGGTTGAATATAAATCTCCTACTCTTTTTAGAAAGGGTTTCACCAAAAATAACATAACCAATACATAAATGGCAGCTAATGCAATTATGTATAATGAACTAGCAAAAGTACCTGCTTTTACAATAGCAATAACTGCTGCTAAAAGGCACCAAGCGGTTATATCATCAGCTGCCGCACATGTGATTACTACAGTGCCTAGTTTTGTTTTATGCAATCCTCTTTCTTGTACTATACGAGCTAAAACTGGAAATGCGGTAATACTCATAGCAATGCCTAAAAACAAAGCAAAAGATAAGAATTCTACTCCTTCAGGGGCAAATTTATGATATACAAAATAAGCTAAAACCATTCCTAATGCAAAAGGAATAATAATACTGGCATGACTTATAACAACTGCATCATTAGCCTTATTTTTTAATACTTTTAAATCCAGTTCCATCCCAATTACGAACATAAAAAGAATTAACCCTATCTGACTTAAAAATTGAAGATTACCTAATGATTCAACAGGAAAAATAAGGCTTGTAAATTCTGGAAAATACATTCCTACTACAGAAGGTCCTAAAAATATACCTGCAATAATCTCACCTATTACAGACGGTTGACCAATTTTTCTAAAAATCCAACCAAAAAAACGAGCCACTATGACTATAGTGATAATCTGGGCTAATAAAATTGCTAAAGGATGTTTTATATTATGAATAAGTGATTCTAAAAATTGCCCCCCATAATGTATGATTTGAATTAGGAGCAATCACTTTCCTACCTATCTCTAAGTTTTTTCCTTGTTGAACAATCCAGTACATTAGCGCTGTAAAAACTCCAGTAACAGTAAAATAGAAAATAGCGTTTTTAAGTTTTTTTCATTTTTTCATAAATACATAATGTGTACAAATATGGTAAAATATGAATTGAAATAAAACAATAAGACACACATTTAATTAAAAAATAATGTTACAAAATCTTCTCTACAAAAGTTAGATGAATTGACTAAAAAAATAGAATTGGTTTTTCTAAATTTGTAATCGCTTTTACAGAATATGAAAAAATTATTAAGCCTTGGTTTTTGGGAGTTAATCGCCCGACTTATTTTACGCAACAAAATTACTGTTTTATCAATTGTTATCGCGTTAACAATCGGATTAGCTTCTCAATGGAAACACATTCGTTTTACACAAACAGAAGCAAATCTAATACCTCAAGATGATAAGATAAATATTGATTACACCCATTTTCTTAAAACTTTTGGAGAAGAAGGGAACTTGATTATTATTGCTACAAAAGATGCTAAACTTTTCACTCCTAAAGTCTTTAAGGACTGGAAAGTAATGATAAATAATATTCAAAAACAGGAAGAAGTAGATTTAATTATTTCACCAGACAACCTAAAGACACTTGTAAAAGATGATTCCCAACAGACTTTTGTTTTAAAAAATCTTGTTGATTCTACAAAAACTAGTAAACAAGATTATCTAACTAATGTAAAAAAACAATTATTAGATAGTCTCCCTTTTTATGAAGGATTATTATATAATAAACAATCAGGTGCTATTCGTGCAGCTATTTATATAGACAAAAAGATTGTTAATACTAAAAAACGAAAAGATTATGTACTATATAAACTTATTCCTGAATTAGAAAAATTTGAAAAAAATACGGGTATCACACTTCATAAATCAGGAATGCCTTACATACGTACATTAAATGCTAAAACCATTATTGACGAAATAGGCCTTTTCATAGGAGCTGCTTTATTAGTAACTGGGCTTATTTTCTTCTTCTTTTTCGTTCTTTTCGAGCAACTGCTATTTCTCTTTTAATAGTAATAATAGGGGTTATGTGGTCATTTGGTTTATTAGGATTACTAAATTATGAAATAACAGTTTTAACAGCTTTAGTTCCTACTCTAGTCATTGTTATTGGAATACCTAACTGTATTTTCCTAATCAACAAATACCACCAAGAGTATTATAAACACAAAAACAAAGCTAAAGCCTTACAACGCGTTATAACGAAAACAGGAACGGCTACCTTAATGACGAACCTAACTACCGCTTTAGGGTTTGCCACTTTTATTGCAACAAATAACACTTTATTAGTAGAATTTGGAGTAATTACTTCTATTAATATTTTAGCTATTTATGTACTCTGTATGCTTATCATACCTGTATTTTTTAGTTATATTCCTGCTCCAATTCCACGACATCTAGGACATTTAGAAAGAGAATATTTAACCTCTTTCTTTAATTGGATTATAAATACAGTTAAATATAACAAAATAGGAGTTTACACTGTTTCAATCTGTTTACTAATTATTGGAATGATTGGGATTCATAAAATTAAGATTTCAGGCTCTATTATAGAAGACATGCCTAAAAAAACTGCATTTTTGATGATATACGTTTTTTTGAAAAAGAATTTGACGGTGTAATGCCTCTTGAAATCATGATCGACACCAAACGTAAAAAAGGAATCATGAAACTTTCTATGCTCAAACGTATGGAAGAACTAGAACAAACTATTCATGAAATACCAGAATTATCTAAACCATTATCTATTGTAAGCTTAATAAAATATTCTAAACAAGCCTATTACAACGGTAATCCCGATTTCTACGAATTACCCACAGCACAGGAGCAAGCTTTCATCCTTTCCTATGCTAAAAATGCGACTAAAAACTCTAAAGATAACTTAATGAAGAGTTATGTAGATCCCACAGGTCAATATGCACGTATAACCACTTTCATAAAAGATGAAAATGGAGAAAAAATGGAAACTATTGAATCTCAGCTTCGCACTAAAATAAATAAACTATTTCCATCGCCTCGCTACGAAGTTATTATTACAGGAAAACCATCTGTGTTTCAAAAAGGCACTCAATATTTGTTAGACAATTTACTTTCTTCCTTATTAATGGCATTTGCTTTAACAGCGGGATTAGTAGCCATCATGTTCCGTTCTTTCAAAATGGTTATAGTATCTATTATTCCTAATTTATTACCTCTATTAATGACTGCTGGATTAATGGGCTTTTTGGGTATTCCCTTAAAACCTTCTACCATTTTAGTATTCGGAATTGCATTTGGTATGTCTGTTGATGATACCTTGCGATTTTTGGCACAGTACCGTTTAGAGCTTTCTCGTAACGACTGGAAGATTAAAAAATCAGTTTTTGCTACTTTCGACGATGCGGGCATTAGCATGTTTTATACTTCAATCGTTCTTTTCTTTGGTTTTTCAGTATTTATGCTATCTAGTTTCGGCGGAACAGTTGCGCTAGGCGGATTAGTAGCCTTAACATTAAGTTTTGGTATGCTTTCAAACTTAGTCTTACTTCCTTCATTAGTACTTTCTTTAAACAAAACATTAGCAAACAAACAAGAATTACCTGAACCTATTATTGATATTCTAGAACCTAGTGATGAAGCTGTGGAAGCAGTCGAGAAAAAATAAATTTGAAATTTTAGCCCTAACAGGTTTTAAGAACCTGTTAGGACTGCTCATTTCCAAACTAATCAAGCTTAAATTATAATATTCCATCATGAACCGATATTTTAATTTAGTGATTCTGCTACTATTTATAGCAGCATGTCAAAATAGAACCTTAGAAAAATGGAAAGAAGACAAAGAAGCTTGTAATGGGTTTAGAAGTGTAGGAATAACCGAGGAACTATTAAAAAAAATCCCAATTCAGAACAAGACTTATCTATTTATCATTGATAAATTTGGAATTCCTGACAAAGAACACCATACATCTAAATTTAACAAATTCCTTAAATACACGATAGAAAACAACTGTCATATAAAAGAGAAAGACATTTGTATTTTAACAATTAATATAGAAAGAAACAAAGTAATCAATTTCTCAATCAGCTGTACGTAATACATTTTTTACTTACCAGACCTAACAGGTTTTGAAAACCTGTTAGGTCTTACAGATAATAACTTTCACTTTTTAACCAAATCCACTATATTTGCAGATTATAACCTTAAAAAGTTTTTAGGTTCAGTTATTCTGAATTCAAAAATCTAAATTCTCGTATTACAAATGAAACATACAAAAATTAAGGACTTACTAAACAGTACCAAGACATTACATGAAGTAACCGCTAAAGGATGGGTAAGAACTTTTAGAAATAATCAATTCATCGCGTTAAATGACGGTTCAACGATTCATAATATTCAGTGTGTGGTAGATTTTGAAAACACTGCTGAAACTACTTTAAAAAGAATTACTACTGGAGCGGCTGTAGCGGTAACTGGTGAATTAGTAGAAAGTCGTGGTTCGGGTCAGAAATACGAAATTCAAGTAACTAAATTGGAAATTTTGGGAGATAGCGATCCCGAAAAATTCCCAATGCAACCTAAAAAACACTCTTTAGAATTCTTAAGAGAAAATGCACACTTACGCATCCGAACAAACACTTTTGGAGCTATTATGCGTGTGCGTTCCGCTTTATCTTTTGCAGTACACCAATATTTCCAACAAAAAGGATTTTTCTATGTAAATACGCCTATCATTACAGGTTCTGATGCAGAAGGCGCAGGTGAAATGTTTAGAGTTTCTGCTTTACCTTTTGATGAAACACCTAGAAATGAAGATGGAACGATTAATTTTAAAGAAGATTTCTTTGGAAGAGAAACAAATTTAACGGTTTCTGGTCAGTTAGAAGGCGAAACTTATGCCATGGCTTTAGGTCAAGTCTATACTTTTGGACCCACTTTCCGTGCAGAAAATTCAAACACCTCTCGTCACTTAGCTGAATTCTGGATGATTGAACCAGAAGTAGCTTTCAACGACTTGGCTGACAACATGGATTTAGCGGAAGATTTCATCAAATATGTAATCAAATATGCTGTTGACAATTGTTCAGAAGATTTAAAATTCTTAGAATCACGTTTATTAGATGAGGAAAAACAAAAGCCTCAAGCAGAACGTAGTGAAATGCCATTATTAGAAAAATTAAGTTTTGTATTAGACAATAACTTCAAACGTGTTTCGTATACAGAAGCTATAGATATCTTAAAAGATTCAACTCCTAATAAAAAGAAGAAATTCCAATACTTGATTGACGAATGGGGAGCTGACTTACAAAGTGAACACGAGCGTTTCTTAGTGGAAAAACACTTTAAATGCCCTGTAATCTTATTTGATTACCCTGCAAAAATAAAAGCTTTCTACATGCGTTTGAACGAAAACACAGAACCTGGAAAAGAAACCGTACGTGCTATGGACATCCTTTTCCCAGGCATTGGTGAGATTGTAGGTGGTTCACAAAGAGAAGAACGTTTAGACGTTCTGATCGAAAAGATGAAAGCTCTAGGCATTCATGAAGAAGAGTTATGGTGGTATTTAGACACACGTCGTTTTGGTTCCGCAGTTCACTCAGGCTTTGGCTTAGGCTTTGAACGTTTGGTATTATTTGTAACGGGTATGACTAATATTCGCGACGTAATTCCTTTTCCTAGAACTCCACAAAATGCTGAATTTTAATCAATAGTTGATTCGTTGATTTGGTTATTTTTAAAAAGAACAAATAACCAAATCGACAAATAACCGAATAATCGAAAATGTTAAAACAAAATTTAAACTTAAAATTATCTCAAAAACTTTCTCCTCAACAAATTCAGTTGATGAAGCTCATACAATTACCCACACAAGCTTTTGAACAACGTTTGATGGAAGAAATGAACGAAAACCCTGCGCTAGAAGGAGGAATCGTAGAAGATGAAGAAAAGTTTGAAAAAGATGAGTTTGACACTGATGAATATGATGATTTTGATGATTCAGATAGCATTGATGCAAACGATATTAATATAGATGAATATTTAAGTAACGACGAAACTCCTGATTATAAAACACAAAGTAATAATTATAGTGATGATGACGATGAATACGAAGCTCCTTTTATCGCTTCAGTCAGTTTTCATCAGGATTTAATAAACCAGCTCAATACTTTTGTCTTAACGGATGAAGAAAATGATATAGCTGAGTTTTTAATTGGCAGTATGGATGATGACGGATACTTACGCAGAAGTATTGCAGACATAGTAGATGATATGGCATTTACACAAGCCATCTACACTGATGAAACTCGTGTTAATAAAATTCTTTGCTCAATCATCCACGAATTAGAACCTTCTGGGGTAGGTGCTCGTGATTTACAAGAATGTTTATTATTACAATTAAAACATAAAACCCCAACAGAATCTATTGAATTAGCTATTCAAATTATCGAGGACCAATTTGATGCTTTTACCAAAAAACACTACGAAAAACTATTGCAAAAATACGGTGTTTCCAAAGAATATTTAAGAAAAGCAATTGATGAAATTGAAAAACTAAATCCTAAACCGGGAGGTGCCTTTGCTGGTAATACTAAAATCACAGAGCACATAGTTCCTGATTTCATGATTAGGATTAACGATGATGAATTAGAATTAACTCTAAATGGCAGAAATGCTCCTGAGCTTCACGTTTCTAAAGACTATCAAGAAATGATGAAAACGTATAAGGACTCTAAAGATAAATCAAATGCACAACGTGATGCTGTTCAATTCATCAAACAAAAACTTGATTCTGCTAAATGGTTTATTGACGCAATTAAACAACGTCAAGAAACTTTGTATGTTACCATGAATGCAATCATGCTTTTTCAAAAGGAATATTTTTTAGATGGTGATGAAACAAAACTAAAACCAATGATCTTAAAAGATATCGCCGATATGATTGGGTTGGATATTTCTACAGTTTCTCGAGTAGCAAACAGTAAATATGTAGACACTCCTTACGGTACAAAACTACTAAAGGATTTCTTCAGTGAAGCGATGATGAATGATCAAGGAGAAGAAGTTTCAACTATTGAAATTAAGAAAATCCTCCAACAAGTCATTAAGGAGGAAGATAAAAGCAAACCTCTTCCTGATGATCAATTAGCTGTCATTTTAAAAGAGCGCGGTTATCCTATTGCCAGAAGGACAGTAGCTAAATATCGTGAACAATTAGAGATACCTGTTGCGAGGATGCGTAAGAAAATCTAATTAAATCCTGTAAAAAAGGTTGTGTAAAAACAAACAATACCAATAAAAGAAATACTAAAAGCATTCTATACAAATATAGATTCCACCTGTTGGTACTATTTCTTAATAGTAAAACCCAAAATTAGAAAATGTTTTTTGTTTTTACACAACCTTTTTTTACCACTTTGCAACTCGTTTGTATCTATAAAAAAGATATTATTGCCTCTTAAAAACGCTCTAAAATAAAATATTTTCAAAAAAGTCACTGAAGATTCACACTATCTTTTTATAATAATATAGATAAAATTTAACCCTAAATTATTATACACGATTCATTAGCAATAATTATTTCATCGAAATACAAAAACTACAAAATTAGAAATAGCAAACGTATCCCTGAACAAAATAAATCCAATTTATATAAATCAATATTTTTTTAATAATAAAAAGCACTCTAAACAAATCTTTTCTAATAAAGCATTGTGATTTCACTTATAAACACAAGACTCTTTAAATTGTTTTTTTATTAAATAGAAATACAAAAAGAAGGAAAAACCTCCTCCCATATTATCTCTTTTTAAAATAATTTATAATTAGTAAAACGCTAATTAATAACTAAAGTATATTATTCTTAAACTAATTTTCTATTTTATGATCCATAAAAGTATAATAGGTATTTTTATATCCTGAAATTTTAGTATCTGTAAATCTTATACTTTCCCCTACGAATTCAAATTCATATTCATCGATTGCTTCATTTACATCAAAAACTTCATAAAACTTACCATTTTCAACCCACCAAGTTCCTTTTCGATACGTTTCATTTACATTATCTTTTTGATCAATTAGAACAAAAGAAAAGACACAACTACCATTAGCAAAACGACATGTTTTCCACTGTTTACTAATTCCTTTTTCTAACTGTTCTACTTCTGATCCTTCCCAACAACCTACAAATCTAGGGTCTATCATTTTCCCTTCCATCTGAGCAGAACTTACACCTATGCTTAATAACGTCATTAATAAAAACAATACCTTTTTCATCACTTACATTTTTTAGCAAAATCTTTTTAACTACGATTCTGATGATTATTACACATTTAGTAAAAAATAATGTTTTTTAGTTTTTGTTTATTTTTATACAATATATGTATTTTTTTTATTAAAAATATTTTTTATTTATTTATTTTAATAATATATAAATATATTTTCTTTATAGTTTGTTAAAATATTTAATAAAATAATAATTAATTCAAGTTACCAGTTGATTCATTTACTTAATTTCGATCTGAATACAAACAAAGTCAACTCTATTCTAAATCCATCTAAAGTAACCACATGTATGATTGTTTTGAATAATTTTTAATAGCACTGATAGTTTTTTCTACTGTTTTTCTCATTTTTAGTTTTTCTAATTTTTGTTCTAAAGTGTCAATTCTTTTGAATTAGATTTTCGTTGAATTTTTAAAAAATACATTTTCTCTCAAAAGCAGAATCTAAATAGGCGCTTTCTCAATAAATAAAGACTTCAATAGGTAATTTATCTATCATTTATTTTCCTTATAAGCTTTTACACCAGCTCTTTTTCTTAACGTAAAATAAAACTTACAATCTCAAATCATTCATAAAGAAGTTTATCTATTTTATCAAAATACCTATTGAATCTACTCTTATCTAATATATTAGGAATAAAAAATCTATATTGCTTTATAAATTGAATAGCAGAACTATGATTTCCGTAAAAACTTGTAAAGAAAATAATTGGAGTTAGAATAATCTCGCTATTCACCTACTTGTCTTCTTATAGCTTCTTTGTGTGAATTGCTTATAAAATTTCACCGATTAAACAAAAAATTGAAATAGTTTTGTCATTTCAAAACATTGTTTCGTTCTTTGGTCAGCAAAACAAATTTACTATAACTACATAACTAGTAGCTTAAATAAATTAACTTGAAGCCTAACATATTAATATAAAAATATTTTAAAATTACATACTTTTCCACCCCTATATAATAACAAATGAAACGATTATTCCCTATCTTATCTTATATATTCCACCCTTTATTTATATCCTTTTATACGATAGTAATTTATTTATTCAGTATAAAATCTAATAATTTTATAAATGAAATAAATTATATTTACAAAGCATTTATTATTACTGTTTTCATTCCTCTAATTATTTTCTATCTACTTATTCGATTTAAAAAAATAGAAAACAGTATGATCAATAATGTAAATGAACGAAAAACACCTCTTTTCCTGCAATTAATTTCATATTTCATTACCACCCTTTCTTTAGTTCATTATAGCGATCGTTATTTATTAAACTATTTTATAGCAAGCGGCATTAGCACAATTATTGCGTTATATTTTACTTTTTTAAATAAAAAAATCAGTTTACACATGCTTAGTATAACCGGTATGAGTTCGTGGATAATTCTTAACCATATAAAATTAGATTCTTTATATTTTCTATGTTTGACAATAACTCTTCTAGTCCTAAGTTCTTGTGTTGCCATATCAAGATTAGTAATGAAAGCACACACCCGAACTGAATTAATACTAGGTACTCTTAGCGGAATTATTCCTCAAATAATTTTATTTATATTGCAACAATGAATACTTAATACTCTATTAAAAAGAATAACTATTTATAGAATATAAAACATTAATCCAAAATTTAAGGAACGAATTTTTCCAGAGTTCTCATCAAATAGTGTTTTCTTAAAAAAGTCATTTAATCCATAAGACACATAGATATTTCCACTATTATACCCAGCTGTTAGATAAACCGAATAAAGGAAACGGTTAAAATCTGGATTATTAACCACTTTATATTCATATTTAGAATCAATAAATTGAGATTGATTATATAACACATAACTCGCTTTTACTCCTCCATAAATCCGCCAAAAACGATGACTTTGAGGTGTAGAATTACGCCAACGAAACTCTAGAGGCACATCGACTGTTACAAATGACAAGCGATTTTTATCATAGATCTGATCCTTAGGAATAATAGAATAGTTAACAGTAAATTCATTTTTTTTGATAAGCAAATTTTGTTTAAAATTAGAGTAAGAAAAACCCATACCTGGTGCTACTGCAAAGGTTCGTAATTTATTAACAGGTATATCCCTCAAAAAGCCTAAAAAAATACTACCTGAAGTTGAATTTTGAGAAACTCCATAGGGTTTATTTTTAAGTATATTATAAGTAATCCCAAAATAGAATTGATCTTCTCTATAGAGAGAATCCAACACCTTTATTTCTGGCAGATTTTGTGAAAAACCAAAAAATGAGATAAAAAAAACTAATAGAAAAGATCGTTTCATAAATATAAAAATCAATAAGAATATAAAAATAAAAAAATGCCTCTCAAAAGAGAGGCATTTAAAGAAAGTTTTTATAATTAAGCGTGATGTAATTCTTGTTCTCCTTCTTTCATCGGAACAGTTTGAGGTACAAAATCATCCTCATGTCCTGGCTTAGAATAATCATAAGCCCAACGGTGCACTGTAGGTAATTCACCTGGCCAGTTACCATGAATATGCTCAACAGGCGCAGTCCACTCTAATGTATTTGATTTCCAAGGATTTTGTTCTGCTTTCTTACCATAGAAAATACTATAGAAGAAATTCCACATAAATATTAACTGAAATACTGCTCCAATTAATGCAAAAACAGTAATTATCACGTTAACATCAGCTAGATCATCAAACAAAGGAAAGTTTGAATTTGTATAATAACGACGTGGTAAACCAGCCATACCGATAAAATGCATTGGATAGAAAACTCCATAAGCACAAACTGCTGTAATCCAAAAATGGATATATCCTAATGTTTTATTCATCATTCTACCAAACATTCTAGGGAACCAATGGTAAACCCCAGCAAAGAAACCATATAATGCAGAAATACCCATTACTAAGTGGAAGTGAGCTACTACGAAATATGTATCATGAACATTGATATCTAATGTAGAGTCCCCTAAAATAATACCTGTTAAACCTCCTGAAATAAATGTAGAAACTAAACCTATAGAGAATAACATGGCAGGATTCATTTGTAAATTTCCCTTCCATAAAGTAGTAATATAATTAAAAGCTTTTACAGCAGAAGGAATTGCAATCAACAACGTTGTAAAGGTAAATACTGATCCTAAGAAAGGGTTCATTCCTGACAAGAACATATGGTGCCCCCAAACGATAGTTGATAAGAAAGCAATAGCTAACATTGAAGCAATCATTGCACGGTAACCGAAAATTGGTTTACGAGCATTTGTAGCAATAATTTCAGATGTAATACCTAACGCAGGTAATAATACAATATATACTTCAGGGTGTCCTAAAAACCAGAATAAGTGTTCAAATAAAACAGGTGAACCTCCTTGATAATGTAATACTTCACCAGAAATAAAAATATCTGATAAAAAGAAAGATGTACCTAAACTTCTATCCATAATCAACATTAATGCTGCTGATAATAATACAGGGAAAGAAACGATACCAATAATTGCTGTAATAAAGAAAGCCCAAACGGTTAATGGTAAACGAGTCATTGACATCCCTTTCGTTCTTAAATTAATAACTGTAACTACATAATTCAAAGATCCCATTAAAGAAGATGCAATGAAAATAGCCATTGAAGCTAACCATAAAGTCATACCTGTACCTGAACCTGGAATTGCTTGTGGTAAAGCAGATAGTGGAGGATAAATAGTCCAACCTGCTGATGCTGGCCCTGACTCAACAAATAATGAACAGATCATCACTACTGCAGATAAAAAGAATAACCAGTAAGAAACCATATTCATAAATCCTGAAGCCATATCACGAGCTCCAATTTGTAATGGAATAAGTAAGTTACTAAAAGTACCACTTAATCCTGCTGTTAATACAAAGAATACCATTATAGTACCATGTATCGTAACTAATGCTAAATAAATATCATTACGCATTACTCCTCCTGGAGCCATTTTTTCACCTAAAAGCATTTTGAAAATCCCAAAAGACTCTTCAGGCCATGCAATTTGCATACGGAATAATAAAGACATTACTACCCCAATGATTCCCATTATAATACCTGTGATAAGGTATTGTTTAGCAATCATTTTATGATCAATACTAAAAATATATTTAGTAATGAACGTATCTTTATGGTGGTGTGCGTGATCGTGATCGTGTGCGTGATCGTGCTCATGTGCTGCTGCCATATATTTCTATTTAAGTTTCTTGATTACGTTATATTATTTTTTAACAGCTGTTGAATCAGCTACTTCAGCTACCATTACAGTATCCGCTTTTTTAGGAGCATCCACTTCTTTTTTAGCTCCTGCTGCTTCAGCTGCTTTAGCAGCTTGCTCTTCTTTCACAGCTTTAACAATAGTACCTTTATCTTTTAACCATGCTTGGAACTGATCAGGGGTATCCACCACAATTTTCATTTGCATATTGTAGTGAGAAGCACCACAAATTTTGTTACATAAAACTAAATAGTCAAAAGTATAAGGATCTAAAGCTGTTTTACCTTGCGCTACTAATTCAGCACTTTTTTTCGCTCTAATCTTATTAATTGCAGCTACTTTTTCTACAATTGCAGGATCTTGACGCATTTCATCTGTTGTCATAGTAGGCGTAAAGGCAAACTCAGTTACCATACCTGGCACACAGTTCATCTGCGCTCTAAAGTGAGGCATATAAGCGGAATGAATAATATCTTGTGAACGTAATTTAAACAATACCTTTTTACCTTTAGGAATATGCAATTCTTGAACTGCAATATCATCTTGCGCGTTTGGATCATTTAAATCGACTCCTAAAGTATTAACACCTTCAATTAAACGAACATTAGCTTTACCTAATACATTATCTTTACCCGCATAACGAGCTTCCCAGCTAAATTGCTTTGCATATAATTCTACAACTAATACTTCTTCATCTTCATCAACAAACATGATATTTGTCCATGTATAAAGACCATAAAGAATTAAACCTGCTAAAGTTATTACTGGAATGATAGTCCATATAAACTCTAATTTATCGTTATCTGCATAGTACAAAGCTTTTCTACCCGCTTCTCCACGATATTTAAAAGCAAAATAATGTAATAATACTTGTGTAATTGCTTGTACTAAAAATATAATCCCTAATGAAATACTCATCAAACGATCATAATCAGGGCCATGTTCAGATCCTGGTGTACCCAAAGCTAAATGTCCCCATTTTAACAATCCATAGATCATGAAAATGTAAAGGAATCCAAGAAAACCCATCATTAAATATCCATGAACTTTATTATCATTATCGGTAGCAATTTGTGAATCATCACCTTTTCTACCCACTTGAGTCAAGTCGAAAATTTTAGTCATTTGCCATATAGCAATCGATAATAAGACTAAAACTGTTAGAACCAACAAAGTTGTCATCTGTTTTCTTGTTTAATTATTAATAATGAAAATGTTTACTTTCTTCGATATAAGGATTACCTTTTGCTAATAAAGGAGCTTTAGTTAAAGCAGTAAATACAACGTAAATAAATAAACCTGCAAAGAAAGCTACCGATCCAATTTCTGCCGCACCAATAAACCATTGATCTCCTACTGTAGCAGGGAAAATCATATTATGGAAATCTAAATAGTGACCACATAAAATTACGACACCAGCCATAGTAATAATCCAAGGCACTCTTTTAAAATCAGAATTAATTAAAATTAATAATGGAAAAATAAAATTCATTACAACCATACCGAAGAATGGTAAATTATAATTTTCAATTCTAAATTTAAAATAAGTAACTTCTTCAGGGATATTAGAATACCACATTAACATGAACTGAGAGAACCATAAATAAGTCCAAAATACAGAAACACCAAACATAAACTTAGCTAAGTCATGGAAGTGGCTATTGTTAATAAACTCTAAATATCCATTTGATTTTAGATATAATGTAATTAAAGCAATTACAGTAATACCACTCACAAAGAAAGAAGCAAACACATACCAGCCGAATAATGTAGAGAACCAGTGTGGATCTACTGACATAATCCAATCCCAAGACATCATTGATTCAGAGACTAAGAAAAATGCTAAGAATGCTGCAGATGCTTTAAAGTTCTTTTTATAATATCCTAGATCTTTTGTTTCATCTAAAGCTAATGAATTTTTACGAGTGTAATGACGATAAAATATCCAACCTCCTAAAAATACAGCCGCTCTAATTAAGAAGAAAGGTACATTTAAATATCCTGATTTTCCTTGAATTAAATGATCATGAGCCACTACTTCAGGGTCCATCCAAATAAACAAATGATTAATATGAACTCCTGCTAATACTAATAACACAAATATTACGATACCTCCAGGTACTATATAAGATGTTATTGCTTCCATTACTCTAAATAAAGCTGGAGACCAACCTACCTGAGCAGCCCATTGAATAGCATAAAATGCTAATACTCCTAATGAGATTAGAAAGATAAACAATGCACCTACATATAATGCAGCCCATGGTTTATTCTGTAATTGATGGAACACATGTTCAACATGTGCTTTATGATCATCATGTGAAGCTACTTCAGCGTGTACCGCAACTTTTTCTTCATGTTTTACTTCTTTGTGAGAATCAGCTTCTGCATGAGCTGCTTTCACATCTTTAGCCAGTGTATCTAATCCTTCTGTAGTAGTCACAGCAGAATCAGTTGCAACTATTTTATTATCAACATGAGTTTCCTCTTTATGTTCAGAAGTCATTTCATGCTTAGCTTCAGCATGGGCTGGCGCAGCATGGTGTTCACCATGTGCATCAGCTGCTAATATTTTTTCTACGTCCTCAGTAGTCTTAGGTGCATTGAAAAAACCATACCCTATTCCTAAAAGACCAAGTGCCATTAGGACAAATGATAAGGTTCTTAATTTGCTTGAAAATGTATACATAACTTAATCGCGTATTTTATTATTTTAATTCAGACTTAAGTTTCATTACGTACTCAGCCACTTGCCATCTTTCTTTTTTATTCAATTGATTAGCATGTGAACCCATTGCATTTAAACCATACGTTTCTACGTGAAAAACACTACCTATAGTAATTGCACGATCTTTATAACTAGGTACCCCTAAGAACTTTTCTCTTTGAACTAACTTTCCTTTACCATCTCCTTTTTCACCGTGGCAAGAAATACAGTAAATATCAAATAATTCTTTACCTTTTTCCATATTCACAGCAGAAGAATCTAAAGGCGATTTCATTAATTTTGATGCTTCGTAACCAGCTGGTGTATTAGGTAATTCATATGGAACAAAACCTCTCTTGATAGAACCTTGAGCTGGCAACTGTCCTTCTTTACCATTTTTAAAAGCATTTGATTCTGAATAAGTTTCATAAGCCACTGATTCATACATGTTTGGAAAAAACTGATAGTTTGGCTTATCATCACTTTTACATGAAAACAGTAATGAAGATAACCCCATTATTGCTGTTAAGGAATATACTACTCTTCTCATAATCTTATTAATGCTTTTCTACCACTTTTACTTCCACAGCACCTGTGCTTTGCAAGAAAGAAGTTAATTCGTCTTCATTATTATTAACAGCCACCTCCATTAAAAAATGGTCGTCTGTTGTACGTACATCTGGATTTTCTGCTTCTTTAAATGGCCATAACTTACTTCTCATGTAAAAAGTAATTACCATTAAGTGAGCTGCAAAAATACAGTTTCTTCAAACATTACCGGCACAAAAGCTGGCATATTCTGATAAAATGCAAAACTTGGTTTACCCCCAATATCTTGAGGCCAGTCATTAATCATGATATTATTTAATAACCAAGTGGCAAATGATAAACCTGTACATCCATATAAGAATGCTGCAATAGCAATTCTTGTAGGTGCTAACCCCATTGCTTTATCTAAACCGTGAACCGGGAATGGAGTATAGACTTCTTCGATATGGTGATGTGCTTTACGGGTAGCTTTTACTGCATCCATTAACACATCATCATCATTATATAGTGCATGTATAACTTTATGACTCATGACTTATTAGTGATTATCGTGATTATGACCATTTTTTTCTCTATCTGCTTTGTAATTATCACCAGAAGTTTTTAAGATTGTTTTAACCTCTGCTTGTGCCACCACTGGGAATGTTCTAGAATATAACAAGAACAATACAAAGAAGAAACCAATTGTACCAACAAAGATACCTATATCAACAAATGTTGGAGAGAACATTGTCCATGATGATGGTAAGTAATCACGGTGTAATGAAGTTACAATAATTACGAAACGTTCAAACCACATACCAATGTTTACTACAATTGAGATAATGAATGAGAACATGATACTTGTTCTTAATTTTTTAAACCACATGAACTGTGGAGAAAATACGTTACAAGTCATCATTCCCCAATAAGACCACCAGTAAGGACCTGTAGCACGATTTAAGAAAGCATATTGCTCATACTCTACTCCTGAATACCAAGCTACGAATAATTCCGTAATATAAGCACATCCTACAATGGAACCTGTGATCATAATAACGATATTCATTAATTCGATATGTTGAATTGTAATATAATCTTCAAGATTAGAAACTTTTCTCATGATGATTAGTAATGTATTTACCATTGCAAAACCTGAGAAAATTGCACCTGCAACGAAGTAAGGAGGTAATATGGTAGTATGCCATCCTGGAATAACTGAAGTTGCAAAGTCAAATGATACAATAGTGTGTACAGAAAGTACTAAAGGAGTTGCTAAACCAGCCAATACAAGAGAAACCTCTTCAAAACGTTGCCAATCTTTTGCTCTACCTGACCATCCAAAAGATAATATTGAGTAAATATGTTTTGTAAATGGAGTTACAGCACGATCACGTAACATTGCAAAGTCAGGTAATAAACCAGTCCACCAGAAAACTAATGATACTGATAAATACGTTGAGATTGCGAATACGTCCCATAATAAAGGCGAGTTAAAGTTAACCCATAACGAACCAAACTGATTTGGAATAGGTAATACCCAATAACCTAACCATGGACGTCCCATGTGAATAATTGGGAATAAACCAGCCTGAACTACTGAGAAGATAGTCATTGCTTCAGCAGAACGGTTAATGGCCATTCTCCATTTTTGACGGAATAATAATAATACAGCAGAAATTAATGTACCCGCGTGACCGATACCTACCCACCATACGAAGTTGGTAATATCCCATGCCCAACCTACTGTTTTATTTAACCCCCAGGTACCAATACCTTCGGTTATAGTGTATAGCATACAGCTAGCTCCCCAAAGGAACATAGCTAATGCGATATAAAATACTGTCCACCATTGTTTGTTCGCTTTTCCTTCTACAGGACGAGCTACGTCTACCGTTACATCATGGTAGCTTTTGCTACCAAGTACTAAAGGCTTTCTGATAGGTGCTTCGTAATGAGACGACATAATCCTTTATCTTATTTCAATTAATATTAATTTCTAACTTTAACTTGGTAAACCACGTTTGGCTGTGTACCGATGTGCTCTAATAAATGGTAAGAACGATCGCCCGCAGCTAACTTAGCTACTTGAGATTCTTTATCATTTACATCACCAAATACCATTGCTCCTGATGTACACGCATTAGAACATGCTGTTTGGAACTCACCATCTTGAATTACGCGACCTTCATTTTTCGCTTTTAAGATAGTAGCTTGAGTCATTTGGATACACATTGAACATTTCTCCATAACTCCACGAGAACGTAAGTTTACATCTGGATTTAAAGCCATACGTCCTAAATCATCATTCATATGGTAGTTAAACTCATCATTTTGATTATATAAGAACCAGTTAAAACGACGTACTTTATAAGGACAGTTATTTGCACAGTAACGAGTACCTACACAACGGTTGTATGCCATATGGTTTTGACCTTGACGACCGTGTGATGTAGCAGCCACAGGACATACAGTTTCACATGGAGCATGATTACAGTGCTGACACATTACAGGTTGGAAAGCAACTTGTGGGTTTTCAGATGGGTCTTCCATATCTCTTAAAGTAGAAATAGACGCCATTAAACCTTCAGTAGCAGCTTTAGTTTTGTTATCACCATCAAAAGTAGTTTCTGAAGAATAATATCTATCAATACGTAACCAGTGCATATCACGGCTTCTTCTTACTTCTGATTTACCTACAACTGGTACATTATTTTCTGCATGACATGCAATAACACATGCTCCACAGCCTGTACAAGCGTTCAAATCAATAGATAAATTAAAGTGGTGACCAATAGTTCTATCGAAAGACTCCCATAAATCTACTGATGTAGAAGGTACTTCTTTATGATCTAAAGATACTACAGGCATTACATTCCATTCAGCTGCATCTTTAGTATTAAAAATTTCTAAAGTAGTTTCTTTAATGATATCATTACGACCCATTAATGTTTTTTGTAACTGCACACAAGCAAATTCATGCTCATCATTTCCTTTTTCAACAGAAACATTTTGTACAGTATTGAAGTTAACATAAGCAGGGTAAGCATTAACACCTACTTGCATCTCTTCTTTTAAAGATGCCTTACGACCATAACCTAAAGCTAAACCAATAGTTCCTTTAGCCTGACCAGGTTGAATCATTACTGGAACATTTTCTAGTTTAACTCCTCCTACAGTAAGAGTAGCTGTATGACCATTTAAACCTCCGTTTGCAACATTCCAATTTTCAATACCTAGTTTTTCAGCATCCGCTTTAGACATTGTTACATAATTATCCCAAGAAGCACGAGTAATTGGATCTGGGAATTCTTGTAACCATGGGTTATTAGCTTGTTGACCATCCCCCATACCTGTTTTAGTATATAATACTAACTCCATACCTGCTGATTTAGCGTTAGCTAAACTAGCTGCTGCTGCATTGAAATCAGATCCGGCACCACCAGCTGTAGGTAAAGATATAAATTCAACTCCATCGTGTACTAATTGATTCCAAGTTTTAGCACCTGTATAAGCACTACGAATATAGTCATAATATGATTGAGCATTTCCAGTCCATGATAATAAAGCATCTTGGAACTGAACTGTATCAAATAATGGACGAATAGTAGGTTGTGTGATAGCATAGCTACCTTTTACAATACTTACATCACCCCATGATTCTAAATAATGAGGAGTAGCTATAGCAATGGTAGAAGCTAAAGCTGTCTCATCTTCTTTCATTGTGAAAGTAATCGCTAATTTTACTTTTTTCAATGCGTCTGTAAATTCCTTACTGTTAGATAAAGTATAAACAGGATTCACACCATTCATAATTAAGGTGTGAACAGCACCAGCATTCATATCGGCAATTAATTGTTTAACATCAGCATTATTCCCTTTACGGATCTGACGTGTATTACCTGTTATAAAAGCTTCGCTTGATAAAGCACGGTTAATTGCTAATACTAATAGTTGAGCATTTTTATCATCAATACCAGAAACTAGAACACCTTTAGATCCAGCTGCTTTTAATTGCTGAGCTGCTTTTGCAACTTCAGGATTGTTAGCAGAACCAACTGTAGAGCCTGTTACAACATTATAAATCTGAACTAAAGCTTGTTTTTGTTGTGCAACCGTCATTGGAACACGTTTATCAGCAGCAGCACCAGATAATGTCATGTTAGCTTCAAACTGATAGTGTTTAGACATTTTTCCATTTTGAGGAATACGTCCTTGAGCATATGCAGCATCAAAACCACCTCCCTGCCAGTCTCCTAAGAAATCAGCACCAACAGACACAATTACACTAGCTTTTGAGAAATCGTAATCAGCTAAAGCTCTTTCCCCATAAACCATTTGAAAAGCATCTAAAGCTTCTGATGAAGATACTGCATCATACACTACATGTTTAGCATTAGGGTTAACAGTTAAGAATTGAGCAATTAAGCGATCTGTAGATGGAGAAGCAGAAGTATTAGTTAATAAAACCACTTTTCCCCCCTTAGCTTTTGCTTCAGCAATACTTGCTTTAATCATTGCATTTGCCTCAGTCCAAGATGACTCTTTCCCTGCTATTTTAGAAGTTTTTAAACGCAAACTATCATATAGCGATAACACAGACGCATGAACACGAGCATTAGCATGGAAGTTAGCTCCTTCCATTTTGTTATTTTCAATCTTAATAGGACGACCTTCACGAGTCTTTACCAAGATATTAGCAAAATCAAAACCATCCGAGAATGAAGTAGCATAATAATCTGCAATTCCAGGAATGATTTCCTCAGGTTGAACTACATAAGGGATAGACTTATGCACTGGACCTTCACAAGCTGCTAAAGTAGCTGCAGCCGTGCTGAATCCTACATACTTAAGAAAATCACGACGTGTTGTATTAGACGATGCAAGTGTAGCAGCATCACCTAAAAACTCATCTGTTGGAATTTCTTCAACAAACTCGTTATTTCTAAGCGTCTCAACAATAGAGCTATTTTCGTTTAGCTCTTCAACACTTTTCCAGTATTTTTTGTTTGATGACATATTATATATAAAAATTAGCTTCTTAATAAATTATTAGTAGTGACATTTACCACATTCTAAACCTCCCATTTGTGCAGCCGTTAATTTGTCTACACCATATTTTTTAGAAAGTTCTGCATGGATTTTCTCGTAGTAAGCATTACCTTCTACCTTAACCGCTGTTTCACGGTGACAATTTACGCACCATCCCATTGTTAATGGAGAGTATTGCTTCATGATTTCAAAAGTCTCTACAGGACCATGACATTTTTGACATTCAATTCCTGCAACTGAAACGTGTTGAGAGTGATTGAAATATACAAAATCTTGCAAATTATGAATTCTAACCCATTTTACAGGTTTTTGTTTACCTGTGTATTTTTGAGCTGTTTTATCCCATCCTACTGCATCATATAATTTTTGAATTTCAGCAGTATAGAATTCTTTAGTATATTCAACATAAGTTGAATCTTTATCCCCTTGGAATTCAGAAATATTTTTATGACAGTTCATACACACGTTTAATGAAGGAATACCCGCATTTTTACTAGTACGAGCAGCAGAGTGACAGTATTTACAATCAATACCATTATCACCAGCATGGATTTTGTGCGAGTAATGAATTGGCTGAATTGGAGCATAATTTTGATCCACACCTATCTGCATTAAATAGCCATAAGCAAAATAAGCACTTACTAAAACTAACAAGATAGTTGATACCAATACTAAAAATTGATTTTTAGCAAATGACTTCCATAAAGGCAATAAACTCAACTTACGATCTTTCACCTCTACTCCATTAGCAGCTGAAATTTTACGTAAAGTACTGTAAACCATATACAACATACCCACTAAAATTGCTAACACAACCGCTAACAACCCTAACACTACATTGTTAGAAACACCCGAAGAATCAGCACTTTCACCATTTGCAGCTGGACCAGCGGCTGGTGCTTTAACTTCATCTTTTGGCTCTGAAGTATACGCTATAATGTTATCAATATCTGCATCTGATAACTGAGGAAAGGCTGTCATTGGAACCTTATTAAACTCCTCAAAAACTTTCACAGCATCAGCATCTCCTGATGCAATTAAACCTTTTGAATTTCTAATCCACTGTCCTAACCAAGCTCTATCACGACGTTCTGCAACGCCACGAAGCGCAGGACCTGTCATTTTAGCATCTAACTTGTGACAAGCCGCACAATTTGCGTTAAACAAAGCCTTCCCCGCAGCAGCATCTCCGGCAGCAGCTGGAGCCGCAGCAGCATCAGCTGGCGCTGAAGCAGCAGGTTCTTGAGCAAAAGAACTTAAAGAAACAGATAATAGAAACGCTAGATTTAACGCTACTACTCTTAAAAACGATTTATGGTTTCCCACCTTTTTCATAAATTAAATGGTTATCATCTAAATTTGGCATATTTTCTGCGGTACAAATCATACCGAATACAATACACCATTTAAAAAACTCCGACAAAAATACGACTTATGAAGTATTCTCAAAACCTTAAATATATCTTAAATATTAATTTATAATTGTTCTAAATAATTTAAAAGACATTCTTTTTAATTATACCTTACATTTGCCAAAAAAATCATTTACTATGAATATTTTAACATTTTGTAAATCTGCACTTTACATCAGCATTTCTTCTTTTTTGAGTGTCTGTACAAATGCACAAAATCCACAAAAAAACATTCAGCAAGATCCTCGATTTGAACAACTTTTAAATGAAAAAAGAAAAATAAATAATAATATCCCCCTTTATGATTATTTCAAAATTCAAATTTTCACAGGAGAAAATGAAGATGCTAAAAAAACACTCATCGAATTTCGCAAAAACAATAAAAATTTAGAAGGTACTATTGTATTTCACACCCCCATCTATAAGGTTTGGATTGGAAACTTTAGGACACGAATAGAAGCTGAAAAAAAACTATCTGATCTAAAGAAAAAATACCCAAATGCTTTTTTAATAAAACCTAATAAATAATATTTGTTTTTAATAAATAAAAGAGGGAAATATCGTGTTTCGATATTTCCCTCTTTTTTTATTATTAAGAACCTGACTTTCACCTAATCAAATTCAATATTATATTTGGAAGTAAACCCATAGCTAAATTAACTATCAATGCTATAACACCTAAAACTAAATATACTGTGGGCATTTTTACCATTTCTTGAACATTTGAATCTTTTGTATACATAGCTAAAATTAGTTTAAAATAATAGCCTACACTAATTATAGAGGCTATGACAGCCACAACAACTAGAACAATCCAACCTGAATTCATTACTTGATTTAATAAGAAAAACTTTGCGAAAAAACCTGAAAAAATTGGAATACCTGCCATAGAAAGCAATGATGTTGTAACAATTAAAGCAGCAATAGGATTCGTTTTTCCTAAACCATTAAAAAGATCTATAGTTTCATTTTCCTTTCCTTTTGTAACATATAAAATCACAGCAAAAATAGCTAACCCTGAAACTGCATAAGCTGTTGCATAATAAAATAATATATTAGCAGATAAATTTGTAATAATTAAAGCCATCAGCATAAACCCAGTATGAGATATACCTGAAAAAGCTAACATACGCTTTACATTATTCTGACGTAATGCCATTATATTTCCAACTATCATAGAAGCAATAGAAACTACTACAATGAGCAACTGAAAATGATAGGTTTGAAAAGGCACTAATAATGACATTAATTTAAATAAAGTAGCCATTGAAACCACTTTTGCTAAAGTAGCCATAGTAGCTGTAGTCAAAGCAGGCGATCCTTCATATACATCAGGAGACCAGAAATGGAACGGTACGGTAGCCACTTTGAATAACATACCGATTAACAAGAAAACTAATCCGATGTTATACCACTGTGGATAGTTCATTGTATGAACCGTTTGATAAATCGCTTGGATATCAAAACTTCCCGTTGCTCCATAAATTAAAGCAATACCAAATAAAATAATTCCAGATGCAAAAGCTCCCATTAGGAAGTATTTCATACCTGCTTCATTACTTTTTAAACTCAAACGATTACTCGCCGCTAAAACATATAACGAGATTGATAACACTTCAATTCCTAAAAAGAACATCGCTAAGTTACCGAAAGACACCATAGCTACACCTCCCGCAAGCATAAATACTTTTATGGAAACAAAATCAGAAATGCGTGACATTCTATCTTTATAAAACTCGCCGCCCATGGCAATTAAGAAAATAGCAATTACAATAAATAAACTTGAGAAAGCAACCGAAAAACGATCAACAAACATCATGTTGTTAAAATAAACGCCTAATGCATTGTATTCAGAAATATTGTAGCCCAAAATGCCCAATAATCCTAAAATGGTAACAGGTACAATTGCCTTTCTTGCATTCATCATTTCTGCAAGCATAACAATAACTCCTAATCCTGATATTGCGATTAATGTATTCATTTGTATATTTTATATTTTAGATTTCAGATTTCAGATTTTTCAATCTGTCTCTAAAATTTACTTTAAATTCTTAGCTATTAATTTTCGTTACAATTTCTTGTAAAGCTGGTGTAATCAAATCATTGATTGGTTTAGGATACAAACCAAAGAACAACAAGAAGGCAATTATAATTACAAAAACAATTCCTTCTTGAACGGTAACATTTGCAAATGATTTGGCATTTGTTTCACCCAACATTACATTTTGGAACATTTTTAACATATAAAAAGCCCCTAAAATAATAGTTGTCCCTGCAATTACAGCAAACCAAATATTTACATTGTACAAGCTATATAATGCCGTAAACTCACCAATAAAATTGAAGGTTGATGGCAGAGCAACCGAAGCTAGCATCACAATCATAAACATCGAAGCAAATTTAGAATCTTGTATTCGAATACCTCCCATATCTGCAATTTCTTGCGATTGGAAACGTCTTTCAATTACTTCAGCAGCGAAGAACAAACCAACTACTACAAACCCGTGAGCAATCATTTGTAATACAGCTCCTCTTAAACCATCTAATGATAGTGTATAAGTTGATGCAGCAATTAAACCTACGTGAGCTAATGACGAATACGCCAATAACTTTTTCAAATTACGTTGTTTTAAAGCTACAATTGATCCGTAAACTACACCAATGATGCTCATTACTAAAAGTATATTCATATAGTTTTTAGCGGCCAATGTTGTTAATGGCAATTGCCAACGGATCACACTGTATAATCCCATTTTAAGCATAATACCAGATAATAACATGGTACCAACCGCTGGTGCTTTTTGATAGGTATTTGCCTGCCAAGTGTGGAAAGGGAAAATTGGAATTTTTATAGCATAAGCTAAAAAGAATCCTAAAAATACCCACAATTGTTCCGTTTCTGTTAATTGAATAGCATATAAGTCCATTAATAGTAACGAACCTGCTTTTTGGAATAGATACAAGAAAGCCGCTAACATGAATAATGAACCTGCTAAGGTAAAGATGAAGAATTTTAAAATAGCTCTTTTGCGCTCTTCTGCATCCCCATTACCCCATAATAAAGCAATGAAGTAAATAGGGATTAACGCTAATTCCCAAAAAATGTAATATACTAATCCGTCAACACTTAAAAAGTACCAACCATGGCAAAGTTCATAAACACTACTAAAGCATAGAAAACCTTACTATTTTCGAATGTATTACCAAAAGAAGAATAAACAATTAATGAGGTTAAAATAGTAGAAAGCAATACCATTGCCATAGACAAGCCATCAACTTTCAAAGCAATATAAACATTTGGGTAATTAATCCATTGTTGTATAAAACTAGGATTTGTACCCGTATTATGTAAATTCAAAGTATAAAATGAAAATACAGTAGCTGCTAAGCTAAAGCCTAGGGCAACCATTTTGGCCCACTTGTTACCCGAAAGATACGTAGCAACAGCACCAAATAATAATAAAACAAGTAAAAATGATATATTCATTGTACTATAATATTAAACTAAAAATATATATACTAAAATAGAAGATAGTCCTATTACAAAGGCTAATAAATACACTCCTATATTTCCATTCTGAACTAATTTACCTTGGTTTGCAAGTGCTTGTGCTACTTTTCCTAAACCAAATAAGCTTTCTGAAATTAAAACTTCAGTATATTTTCTAAAGAAATGAGACAATTGATAGATAGGCTTTACAATAATGGCTTCATAAATTTCATCTACATAAAATTTGTTATAAGCTACCTTAGCAAGACCTTCCATTTGTTCGTCTTCAACAGGAACTTGTTTTTTGACAATATATTTTGAATAGGCTAAATAAACACCTACTAAAGCCCCTACAGTTGCAATAGCCATCAACATATAAGCTGTTCCATCTAAATGATGTACTTCATGTGCTTTGTGGAATAAAGGCGCTAAATAATGTGTTAACCAAGTACTACCTGGCAAATTAATGGCACCACCCACTACAGCTAAAGCAGCTAAAATCATTAATGGAATCGTAATTAATAAAGGACTTTCATGCAAATGTTTCTTTTGTTCATCTGTACCTCTAAATTCTCCAAAGAATGTTAAATACATCAATCTAAACATATAGAAAGCAGTCATAATAGAAGCCACAGAACCTACTATCCATAATGCTTTGCTACCGTGGAAAGCAGTCATTAAAATTTCATCTTTTGACCAGAAACCTGCAAAAGGGAAAATCCCCGAAATCGCTAAAGTAGAAATCAACATGGTCATATACGTAATAGGCATTACTTTTCTTAAACCACCCATATTGCGCATATCTTGTTCGCCATGTAAAGCGTGAATTACCGATCCTGAACCTAAGAACAAACAAGCTTTAAAGAAAGCGTGCGTGATTACGTGGAAAACCGCAACTTCATAAGCGCCTAAGCCTAACGCAAGGAACATTAACCCTAATTGCGAAACAGTTGAATAAGCTAATACTTTTTTGATATCATTTTGTACTAATCCAATAGCTGCTGCAAGTACCGCAGTAGCTGCTCCTATAATCGCAATGATTTGTTGTACAGCTGGAGCTAAATCAAACACAAAGTTCAAACGCGTTACCATAAAAATACCTGCCGTAACCATTGTAGCCGCGTGGATTAATGCCGATACAGGTGTTGGTCCTGCCATCGCATCAGGTAACCAAGTATATAAAGGAACTTGAGCCGATTTACCCGTAGCTCCAATGAATAAACACAAAGCTGCAACTGAAAGTAATCCAGCGTTTTTAACAGCCAACCCTTTTTCAAAAATACCATGTGCAATTTCAGAATATTCTAAACTTCCAAATACATAGGCTAAAATGAAGATTCCTATTAATAATCCTAAATCACCAACACGGTTCATGATGAAGGCTTTTTTAGCTGCATCATTGTACTCTTGGTTTTTGTACCAGAATCCGATTAATAGGTAAGAGCATAAACCTACTCCTTCCCAACCGATGAATAAAATCAATAAGTTGCTACCCATTACTAACGTAATCATAAAGAATACGAACAAGTTTAAGTAAGCAAAAAACTTATGCGTGTTTTCATCGTCGTGCATATAGCTAGCTGAATACATGTGAATCAATGTACCAATTCCTGTTACGAATAATAACCATAAAACAGACAATTGATCTAATAAGAACGACATTTTTACATTGAATTTCTCTAATTGAATCCAATCAAATAAGTCGATTTGAATTCCTTTTCCAGTACTTTGGATTAAGGTAAAGAAATAAGTAGTTGCAAAAAATGAGATTAGTATAGAAAGTGTTCCTAATAATCCTATGAAACCTTTTCCGGCTTTTTTACCAAAGAAAATATTGGCTAAAAAACCAAAAAGTGGTGCTAATACTAATACTAAAGCTAAATTTTTTTCCATTAGTATTTATCCTTTTAAATTCTTTAAATTATCAATATCAATCGAACCTGTGTTTCTAAAGATCGAAACTAAGATAGCTAGACCCACGGCTACTTCGGCGGCCGCTACTGCCATTGAGAAAAATACGAATACTTGTCCTTGCGCATCTTGATGATAAGTCGAAAAAGCAACCAATAGTAAGTTAACCGCATTCAACATAATTTCTACCGACATAAACATAATGATCGCATTACGACGGTATAATACCCCAAAAGCTCCAATACAAAACAGTAAAACTGCTAAGTAAATGTAATTTTCAATTCCTATTTGTTCTAAAATATTTTGCATCTTATTCTAAGGCTTTTTCTTTTTTAGACAATAATACAGCTCCAATCATTGCAACTAGTAATAATACAGAAGCAAATTCAAATGGTACCATGTATTCATTTAATAATACTTTTCCTAAAATTTTAATTGATTGAAAATCAACTCCAGCAGTATTGTAGGCCTGAATAGCAGGCATCGCTTTTATAAAGGTAGCCAACATTACGAATGCTAATAATCCAAAAGCCAAGGTAGCGGATATTTGAGAAAGCATATTCTGATTAGGTTCATTTTCTTTATTTAAATTCATCAACATAATAGTAAATAAGATGAGGACCATGATTGCTCCAGCATATACTATAATATGTACCAAAGCCAAGAATTGTGCATTGAATAATAAATAATGCCCACCAATACTAAAGAAACATAAAACCAAATAAATGGCACTATGGATTGGGTTTTTACTGATTACCGTCATAAAACCAGTAGCCAGTGTTATAGCTGCTAAAATATAGAATATAGTAAGTATCGACATTTTAGTTGTTTTTTGAGTTTCTAATTGCCATTTCTAAAGGCATTACTAATTTATCTTTACCGTAAATAAAATCTTCACGGTTTGATGCTGATTTAACAATCACTTTTGATTCTGTTAAATAAATAGCATCTTTAGGACAAGCTTCTTCACATAATCCACAGAAAATACAACGCAACATATTAATTTCATAAGTCGATGCGTATTTTTCTTCTCTGTACAAATGCTCTTCTCCTTTTTGACGTTCAGCCGCCGTCATGGTAATGGCTTCAGCTGGACAAGCTACCGCACACATACCACAAGCTGTACAGTTTTCACGACCTTGTTCGTCACGTTTTAACATGTGTTGTCCGCGATAAACGGGACTAAAAGGACGAACTTGTTCAGGATACTTGATAGTCACTTTTCTTTTGAATAAGTGACGAATTGTAGTAAATAATCCTTTTACAATCGCTACCAGATACAAGCTTTCCCAGAAGTTCATCTTTTTGTTAGAGACTTCTTTTTTCTTCCTGATAATGAAATATTTTCTATAGACATTTCTTCTTAAAATTTATCAGCTATAACAATTACAATTCCAGTGATAACAACGTTTGCAATAGCTAACGGAATTAACATTTTCCAACCTAAATTCATCAACTGATCATAACGAAAACGTGGTATTGTCCAACGCACCCATATATAAAAGAAGATGAAGAATAATATTTTTGTGAATAAAGCTAAAACTCCAATTATATTAGCCGCATTTTGTCCTAATGACTCTGCTGCCATATCCATAAATGGATAATTATAACCTCCAAAATACAATAATGAAATTACTGCAGATGAAACAAACATAGCTGCATATTCACCAAATAAATAGAATCCCATTTTCATTGAAGAGTACTCAGTATGGTGACCACCTATTAGCTCTGCCTCACATTCTGCTAAGTCAAAAGGCGTTCTATTAGTTTCTGCAAATGAACATACTAAGAAAATAATAAAACCTAATGGTTGGTAAAAAATGTTCCAATTCATTCCGTGTTGCTGAGTAACAATCTCTTTTAAACTTAAGTTACCATTCATCATAATAATAGCAATAATGGATAATCCCATAGCAACCTCGTAAGAAATCATTTGAGAAGAAGCACGTAATGCTGACATTAATGAATATTTATTATTTGATGCCCATCCACCAATCATAATACCATAAACACTTATGGATAGAACAGCAAAGACGTATAAAATAGATACATCTAATTCAGCGGCTTGTAAAACTACTTTTCTTCCAAAAATTTCTAAAGTGTCTCCCCAAGGTAAAACAGCGCTAGTAATTAATGCCATACTCATTGAGATAGCAGGACCTAAAATGAATAAAAATTTATTAGGCGTATCAGGCATAAATTCTTCTTTAGCGAATAATTTCAAGCCATCTGCTAGCGGTTGAAGAATACCACCTTTACCCGCGCGGTTTGGACCAATACGATCTTGTAACCAGGCTGCAATTTTACGTTCTGCTAAGGTAGTGTACATAGCTGCCAACATGGTAATGGCAAAAACAGCAACAATGATAATTCCTTTTTCTATAATTAATGCTTGTTCCATCCCTTATTGATTTGAATTATCTTTGTTCTCTAAAGGAACATTGCTCATACTAATTTTTTTACGGTCTTGCTCACGTCCAAACAAAATCTGATCTTCTGTTTTGATTTCTACTTTTGGTGCGTTTAGTGTATATTTATTACGGTTGATTACCGAGAATTTTTCGAATTTACGTGGCCCTTCAATCGTCCAATCCTTAACATCTTTCTTATCAAAACGACACGTGTTACAGATGAACTCTTCTACTTCGTGAAACTCATCTTTACGACCTGTTACACGTTGGATTTCATTACCAAACATCCAAACCGTAGTTTTTCCACAACACTTATCGCAATCTCTATGCGCATCATACGGTTTACTAAACCATACACGAGATTTGAAACGGAAAGTTTTATCAGTTAAAGCACCTACTGGACAAACATCAATCATATTTCCAGACATTTCATTGTCAATTGCTTTAGAAATACAAGTTGAAATATTTGCATGATCCCCTCTATCCATTACTCCGTGAACACGGTTGTTAGTCAATTGGTCAGCTACAGCCACACAACGTTGACATAAAATACAACGATTCATATGCAACTGGATGTATGGTCCAATATTTTCAGGTTCAAACGTACGTTTCTCTTCAATATAACGCGTTTCGGATTTTCCGTGTTGGAAACTTAAATTTTGCAAATCACACTCCCCTGCTTGGTCACAAACTGGACAATCTAGTGGATGATTGATTAGTAAAAATTCTGTTACCGATTTACGAGCTTCCTCTACACGAGTAGAATTTTTACTATTCACCTCCATACCATCCATAACTCCTGTTACACAAGATGCTACTAACTTAGGCATAGGTGTAGGATTTGCGTCACTACCTTTGGTTACTTCAACCAAACAACAACGACATTTCCCTCCTGTTTTTTCTAACTTCGAATAATAACACATGGCAGGTGGCACGCTTTCGCCCCCTATCATACGAGCCGCTTGCAGGATGGTTGTTCCTGGTTCGACTTCTATACTTTGTCCGTCTATGGTTACTTTCATATTTTCAGCCCCCTAACCCCCAAAGGGGGAATCGGGAAATTAAAATTAATATTATTTGTCTCCTTCACCTCCCTAAAAGGGAGGATGGGAGGGGCTATTATACTGTTTGCTTTGCTACTAAATGTCTTACCTTTTCAAAAGGTTCGTTCACAAAGTGCTCTCTATTTTTAATTTTTTCTGGGAATCGAACGTGGTATTCAAATTCTTCTCTAAAGTGACGAATAGCCGCAGCTACTGGCCAAGAAGCAGCATCACCTAATGGACAGATAGTGTTTCCTTCGATTTTAGATTGAATGCTCCATAACAATTCGATATCTTCTTCACGTCCTTGTCCGTTTTCAATTCTCCAAAGGATTTTTTCTAACCATCCTGTTCCTTCTCGACAAGGTGTACATTGACCGCAAGATTCGTGGTGGTAAAAACGTGAGAAATTCCAAGTATTACGAACGATACAAGTAGTGTCATTATAAACGATAAATCCACCAGATCCTAACATAGAACCAGTTGCAAAACCACCATCAGATAATGATTCGTACGTCATTAAACGATCGTCACCATTAGCTGTTTTATAGATTAAATGTTGTGGTAAAATAGGCACCGAAGAACCTCCAGGTACTAAAGCCTTCAAAGGACGATCATCAATCATACCACCAAGGTACTCATCAGAATTCATAAACTCTTCTACTGAAAGACCTAATTCAATTTCGTAAACCCCAGGATTTTTAATATGTCCAGAAGCTGAAATTAATTTAGTACCCGTAGAACGACCAATACCAATTTTTGCATATTCTTCCCCTTTGTTCATCACAATCCAAGGCACAGCAGCAATAGACTCAACATTGTTTACTACGGTAGGATTTGCCCACAAACCTGAAATTGCAGGAAATGGTGGTTTGATACGAGGATTTCCTCTTTTCCCTTCAAGCGATTCGATTAAAGCAGTTTCTTCACCACAAATGTAAGCACCTGCACCACAGTGAACGTGTAAATCTAAATCGTATCCAGTTCCCAATATATTCTTTCCTAACCAACCCGCAGCATAAGCTTCCTTAATCGCTCTTTCAAGGATTTTGAAAACCCACATATACTCACCACGGATATAGATATAAGATAAATTAGATCCTAAAGCATAAGACGAAGTAATCATTCCCTCGATTAACAAGTGAGGAATATACTCCATCAAGAAACGGTCTTTAAAAGTTCCTGGTTCCGACTCATCGGCATTACATACCAAGTGACGAGGCTTACCCGATTTTTTATCAATAAAGCTCCATTTCATTCCCACTGGGAAACCTGCTCCACCACGACCACGAATACCTGAAGTTTTTACTTCTTCCGTAACTTCATCTGGTGTCATTGATTTCAAGGCTTTTTCTACTGAAGCATAACCACCATTTTGACGATATACTTCATAGGTTTTAATCCCTGGGATGTTAATTTTTTCTAATAATATTTTTCTTCCCATAGCACTATTTATCCAATAAAGTTACTTTACCAGCTTTACAGTCGTCTATAAGTTGGTCAATTTTATCTTTTGTTAAGTTTTCATGGTAAAAATCTCCTAACTGAAGCATAGGTGCATAACCACAAGCTCCTAAACATTCTACACCACGTACTTCGAATAATCCATCAGGGGTTGTTTCACCTATTTTTACACCTAATTTTTCGCAGGTGTAATCCATCAAGTTTTCTACACCACGAGTAGCACAACAGGACGTTTGACAAAACTCAAACATATATTTACCTATAGGTCTTCTATTAAACATAGTATAAAAAGAAACTACCTCATATACTTCTACAGGTTTTATTCCTAAAATTTCGGCTACTTTATCTTGTAATTCATAGCTTAACCAATTATCATGAGCATCTTGTACTTCGTGTAAAACTGGTATTAAAGCTGATTTACGCTTATCTTCTGGATAATGACTGGTTAATTCGTTAATGCGAGTCATTAACTCAGGCGTAATATTGATTTCTTGTTTATAATGGGTATAATCGTGTTTTTCCATAGCATTAAGCGTCTAATTCTCCAGCAATAACATTTAAACTTGAAAGGGTAGCAATCGCATCGGATAAGTTTTGCCCTTTAACCATTTCAATATATGCTTGGTAGTATATAAAACAAGGTCTTCTAAAATGTAAACGATACGGTGTACGGCTTCCATCAGTAACTAAATAAAAACCTAATTCACCATTTCCTCCTTCTACTGAATGGTACACTTCTGTTAATGGCACAGGCACCTCACCCATTACTATTTTGAAATGCCAAATTAGAGATTCCATAGTCGAATAGACATCTTCTTTTGGAGGCAGGTAATATTCAGGAACATCAGCGTGGAAAGGACCTTCAGGCATTTTTGCTAAAGCTTGTTTAATGATACTAATACTTTCCCAAACTTCGGCATTACGAACGCAAAAACGATCGTAAGTATCACCTGATTTACCTACAGGTATATCAAATTGAAAATCTTCGTAAGAAGAATATGGTTGTGCCACACGCACATCATAATCGATTCCAGCTGCACGTAAATTAGGACCAGTAAATCCGTAACTCATAGCTTTTTCTGCTGAAATAGGACCTACATTGATGGTTCTATCCATAAAGATACGGTTACGAGATAACAAACTTTCAAATTCTGCCCATACTGGAGGGAATTCTTCAAGGAAAGCATCTATTTTTTTCCAAGTTTCGTCAGACCATTCTCTTTCAAAACCTCCAATACGTCCCATATTGGTTGTTAAACGAGCACCACAAATTTCCTCGTAGATTTCGTAAATTTTTTCACGATATTCAAATACGTAAAAGAAACCTGTTAATGCACCTGTATCTACACCTAAGATTGAATTACAAATAATATGATCTGCAATACGTGCTAATTCCATCACAATAACGCGCATATATTGTACACGTTTTGGGATTTCTATTCCTAAGGCTTTTTCTACCGTCATCCACCATCCCATGTTATTTATAGGTGATGAACAATAGTTCATACGATCTGTTAATACATTTATTTGATAAAACGGACGGTTTTCAGCGATTTTTTCGAAAGCACGATGAATATACCCTACAGTTCCTTCTCCATCAAGGATTCGTTCTCCATCCATTAATAGGATATTTTGAAAGATACCGTGTGTAGCAGGGTGTGTAGGCCCTAGGTTTAATATAGCTAATTCGCTACCGTCTTCGTTTCTTCTTTGTTCGATGACTTTTGCGTATCGCTCTTCTGGTTTTAATAATAACTCTGACATTTATAGAATTATTTTAATTTAAAAATATCTTCGTAACTAGTATAGTCCTTTCTTGCAATTGTATAGATAGGATTTTCATTACTGTCTTTTATCAATCCTACTTCCTCCGAAGAAGCAATTGGAAAATTAATATGGTATGTTCTTCCGTCTTCTAATTGAATTCCATACGTTTCAACCGAATTTTCAATTGAAACTTGATTTTGAGAATATTCATATTTAGAAATTTGACCTTTACTGTCTTTAACTGTAAAATTTTTAGCATCAAAATTTATTTCAAATTTCTCACCCTTAGAATCCAATGCTTTCCATTTTCCTCTATAAGTATCTGATCCACTACAAGAAACCAAAAGTAATAACAAAACCGAACTAAAAGTTACAATAATTCTTCTCATACTAACTAACAATTATGTTGTGTTCTTCCAAAGAAACGGTCATCTTTATCTGTACGACCTCCGTCTTCTAATGGGAATTCTTTACGAAGTGGGAATACAGTCATTTCATCCATATTTAAAATACGTTTTAATTGTGGATGTCCTTTGAAAGTAATTCCGTAAAAGTCGTACGTTTCACGTTCTTGCCAGTTAGCTCCTAAGAACAGTGAGGTAACCGAGTCTATTTCTGGATTTGAAATAGGTAAGAAACATTTGATACGTATTCTAACTCCATCAATCCAATTATGCATGTGGTAAACTACTCCTAATTGACGATTTGAATCATATTCAGGGTAATGTACTCCACATACATCGGTTAAAAAGTTGAAACGCAAAGTAGCATCTTCTTTTAAGAATTTCATTATTTCTAAAATAGCCTCTGGAGCTACTTCGAAAGTTAATATATTATGAATTTCAACGAACTCAGATACTTTTAATCCAAATTGGTCAATTAATTTTTGTTGAATAACAGCGTTCTCTAATGCCATATTATTTGATGTTATAAGAACCTAATAATTCTTTATATTCTTCTGAGCTACGACGACGTACTGATTCATTTTTTACAATGTCTTGTAAACGCATAATTCCGTCTAATATTTGTTCTGGTCTAGGTGGGCAACCTGGTACGTAAACATCTACAGGAATTACTTTATCGATTCCTTGTAAAACTGAATATGTATCGAACACTCCACCTGAAGAAGCACAAGCTCCTACAGCTATAACCCATTTTGGTTCTGACATTTGCTCATATACTTGACGTAAAATGGGAGCCATTTTTTTAGAAATAGTTCCCATTACTAATAACATATCGGCTTGTCTTGGAGAAAAACTCATACGTTCCATACCGAAACGCGCAACGTCATAATGCGCACCTGCCGTTGCCATAAATTCAATACCGCAACAAGAGGTAGCAAATGGCAATGGCCATAAGGAATTAGCACGAGCTAAACCTACTACATCGCTTAATTTAGTAGCAAAAAAACCTTCACCCACATATCCATCGGGTGCTGCTACTGTGTTATATTTTGATGAATCACTCATTTTAGATTATTTTGAATTTTGAACTCTGAATTTTAACTAGTTTTCTCTTTTAAAATCCATCATTTAAAATAAATTCACTATTCCCACTCTAATCCTTTTTCTTGATTACATAGTAGAAACCTACTACCAATAAGAACATGAAGAGTCCCATTTTCACTAATCCGTCCATTCCCATCTCACGAAAATTCACAGCCCAAGGATACATAAAGATCACCTCGACATCAAATAATACGAATAAAATAGCAACTAAGAAATACTTTACTGAGAAAGGAATACGAGCATTACCTATTGATTCAATACCACACTCGAAGTTTTTATCTTTATTAGCTGAATGACGTTTAGGCCCTAACAATCCTGAAATAAAGATAGTAGCTCCCACAAACCCAACAGCTAACCCTACTTGCATTAGAATAGGTATAAAATCCAGTTGATTTGATTGCATAATTATGATAATTAATCCAAGCTACAAAGATAAGGTCGTAAGGCGAAATATCAATTTTTGTAGAAGAAAATCGACCAAATAACTGTTATTTTTATTCATTCTAAACAATTTTTAAGGACACAAAAAAACCACTTAGCATTCTAAGTGGTTTTTTCATTAATCTTCTACAGGATTTCCAGTTTCATCTAAAAACCTATATTCTAAATACGTGTATGCATCACGCGGTATGATTTTAACCCATTTTTTATGTTCAAAAAGCCATTTTGAACGTATAGATGGAAAACCTTTTGTAAGGTAAGCAGCAATAAACGGATGCACGTGCAAACGCACCTTTTTATACTTCTTAATAATTCTTTCTAACTCAGAAGTTATTTTATCTATAATAGCAATAGGAGCATCAATTTCTCCATTTTCATTATTTGGATCTTCTTCTCGAGTTTTAATACTCACCTCTGGTCGAACACGCTGGCGCGTTATCTGCACAAGACCAAATTTACTTGGAGGTAAGATTTTATGTTTTGCTTTATCATCACTCATTTCTTCTTTTAAGAAATCAAATAAAACTTTACGGTTATCAGGATTTTGCATATCAATAAAATCAACTACAATAATCCCTCCCATATCACGAAGTCTTAATTGACGCGCTACTTCAGCAGCTGCAATTAAATTAACTTCTAAAGCTGTATCTTCCTGAGAAGTGGCTTTATTTGACCTATTACCGCTATTTACATCAATAACGTGCATAGCTTCTGTATGCTCAATAATCAAATAAGCTCCTTTACTCATCGAAACAGTTTTACCAAAAGAGGTTTTGATTTGACGTTCTATTCCGTATTTTTCAAAAAGAGGAATCTCTTTTGAATTATAGAGTTTAACGATTGATTCTTTTCCAGGAGCTATTTCTTGTAAATACTCCTTAGTTTCTTGTAACAACTGTTCATCATCTGTCAAGATTGATGTAAAAGTATCATTAAATACATCTCTTAAAATAGAAGAAGCCCTATTTAATTCACCTAACACTCTAGATGGATGATGAGCCGTTGGAATTCGTTTACACATTGCAGACCATTTGTCTAACAAATTTTGTAAATCTTTGTCAATTTCGGCTACTTTTTTGCCCTCGGCTACTGTACGTACAATAACCCCAAAGCCTTTTGGCTTGATGGATAATACCAGACGTTTTAATCGTTCTTTCTCTTCTTTTGAGTGTATTTTCTGAGAAACAGATACTCTTTCAGAAAAAGGAACTAAAACGATGTATCTACCAGCTAGGGATAATTCTGAACTAATTCGAGGCCCTTTGGTAGATATTGGTTCTTTTACAACTTGAACTAAAATTGACTGATTAGCATTTAACACATCTGTTATAACACCATTTTTATCAATCTCAGGCTCAAACTGAAACGTTTTTAGGAAAAAATCGTTGAATTTACCTGTGCATACTTGTTTAATAAATTTCAATTGAGAAGATAAATTAGGACCTAAATCATGATAATGTAGGAAAGCATCTTTATCAAAACCTAAATTAACAAATGCAGCATTAAGTCCTGCTACTGGTTTTCTAATTTTTGCGATATAGATATCTCCTACTTGAAATGCCCCTGAATTATCTTCATCTTTATGTAATTCTATTAGTTTTCCATCTTTTAATAAGGCAAAATCTACAGCACTCTCACTTGATCTAATAATTAGTTCTTTATTCACGGCGTAAATTTTTATCCCAACTTTTTGACAATAAGCAACAGACAAAACATCTATAGCTCATGCTAATTGTAAGGATGGATTAAACATTTCTTTTACAGGCAATTAACCCGCAGGATTTAAGATATTAATTTTAAAATAGAGATCTCAGAATATTCTAAAATCAATATTTATTAATCAATCATCATAAATCTCATTTTCAATGAACGTTTAAAAAGAAAAAAGTAGTTTAAGAACTACTTTTTCTTTTTATGACGATTAGCTCTCGCTCTCTTTTTACGTTTGTGAGTCGCTACCTTATGTCTTTTTCTTTTCTTACCACTTGGCATAACTTTGTTGGTTTTATGTTAATAATTATTTCGATTCTTCTAATACTTCTACGTTAACTTTTTCTTTTACTCCTTCAACAAATACTTTTGCAGGTTTAAAAGCTGGGATATTGTGAGCTGGAATTTTGATAGTTGTGTTTTTAGAAATATTTCTACCTGTTTTTTCCGCTCTTGTTTTAATAATAAAACTTCCGAACCCTCTCAAATAAACATTATCACCTGTTTCTAACGAATTTTTAACTTCGTCCATAAAAGACTCTACTGTAGCCTGAACATCTCCTTTTTCTAAGCCTAATTTATCAGCAATTTTAGCTACGATATCTGCTTTTGTCATTTTATATAATAATTAAGTTTATTGCATTTTTTTGAGTTTGCAAATATAGAAATAAAAAAAAGAATAATTCAAGTATAATTGATTAAAATTTAATCACATAAAGAATTATTTTTGCGTACCAATTTAAGAACATGAATTTTAGCGATACAATTATAGCTTGGTATCAACAACATAAAAGAGATTTACCTTGGCGTAAGACAACAGATCCATACTTAATCTGGCTATCTGAAATAATATTACAACAAACCCGTGTAAGTCAAGGCCTTCCATATTACAAAGCATTTACAAAACAGTACCCAAAAATACAAGATTTAGCAGAAGCTGAAGAGCAAGATGTGCTCAAATTATGGCAAGGCTTAGGCTATTATTCTAGAGCCCGAAACCTTCATACTACAGCTAAACACTTAACAGAACATAACAACGGTATATTCCCAAACAACTATAAAGATCTTCAAAAATTAAAAGGAATTGGAGAATATACAGCCGCTGCTATTGCCTCTTTTTCGTTCAATGAATGTGTTCCTGTTATAGACGGCAATGTATATCGTGTAATTGCTCGTTATTTTGGACTAGATCTAGACATTAGTTTACCTAAAACAAAAAAAACTTTTTTTCAATTAGCCTCAGAAGTTATTAATCCTAATGAACCTGCTCAATTTAATCAAGCAATTATGGAATTTGGCGCATTACAATGCGTCCCTCAAAATCCAACCTGTACTATTTGTCCACTTCAAAATAGTTGTTACGCATTAAGTACTAACAAGATAGGAAATCTACCAGTCAAAACAAAAAAAACAAAAATAACAAATCGATATTTTCATTATTTATTGGTTATTGACCAAAATCAAAAGGCATTATATCAGCAAAGAACAACAAAAGGGATTTGGCAAAATTTATATGAATTACCTTTAATCGAAACATTTAAAAAGGAAAAAACAGATGAAATTAAAAATCGTATTTTAGAATCATATACTAACATTAAAAGCATTTTACTTCTAGAACACGAACAGACTAATCACAAGCTATCTCATCAAAATTTAGACATCAATTTTTGGATAATAAAAATAGATCACGAACACGAAACAGGCTTAGCTTATAAAGAATTAAAGGAGCTCCCTACCCCTATTGTAATTCATAATTTTTTAGAAAGAACAGTATATTAAAAATTTAACTATATTTGGTACTAAATATAAGCCATTATGAACGGAACACTAAACAAAGTAATGCTAATTGGGCATTTAGGAGACGAAGTAAAAATGCACTATTTTGATGGTGGTAACTGCATTGGCCGATTTCCATTAGCGACTAATGACATATACATTAACAAAACGACTGGGGAAAAAATTACTTCTACAGAATGGCACAATGTTGTAGTACGAAATAAGGCTGCTGAAATTTGTGAAAAATACTTAACAAAAGGAGACAAAATATATGTTGAAGGACGTATCAAATCCAGACAATGGCAAGCTGAAGATGGATCAACTAAGTACACAACAGAGATTCAAGTAACGGAATTTACTTTTCTAAACACAAAAAAAGACTCTGAATCGTTTAAAAATTCGTCAGAAACGCCTAAAAGTGCTAATTTTGACAATCCAATAGAAAACGATTTACCTTTTTAAAATATGAATAAAAGCATAAAAAGACTTTTACTTGCATTAATAGTTTTTACAACAACAATAAACTGCAAAGAGGAAAGTATGCCCAAACCTAAAGCCTATTTAAGCCTAGAATACCCAACAGCACATTATATAGACTTCAAAAAAGCGTGTGGATATGAATTTCAATACAATTCATTAAGTAATATAAAAGATCAAGGAGATTGTAACTTTCACATTGATTATCCAAAATTAAGGGCTACTGTTTATTTAAATTATCGTCCTGTACAAAACAACATAGAAACACTTTTACGTGATGCTCAAAAACTAACCTACGAACATGTTGTAAAAGCAGATAATATTACTGAACAACCATACATTAATTCTTCTCATAAAAAATTTGGTATGTTTTACGAGGTAGGAGGAAATGCTGCTTCTCAATCTCAGTTTTACGTAACTGACAGCACAAAACATTTCTTAATGGGGTCCATTTATTTTTATGCGAAACCTAATTTTGATTCTGTATTACCAGCAGCTCACTACATTAAAAATGACCTTAAAATTTTAATGGAAAGTTTAAAATGGAAATAAATTAAAAAGTCATTTTACTTTTAAAAATTAAATTTAACGACTATAATAACATTTTTGTAAATATCCATTTTTAAACATTTGGCTTTCTTTTTTTGATATATATCAAAAGATTTAATGTTTTTTAATTAAAACTTTGCAATGTAAATCAAATGAAAAAAATGGAACATTACAAGAAAATCATTTCTGGGTTACTTTTGTTAATACCTCTCATGCTTAATGCTCAAGAAGCCCCAACCCTTGAGACATTGATCAATGAAGCTTTAAAAAGAGACGCTTCAATAAAAAATCAAGTTTTAGAATCAAAAACAATTACATTAAATCAGAAAAAGCTCAAGGACGTATTTTTACCTAAAGTAGATATATCTGGAAAAGCTGGTTATCTTGACATAACGAGTATTTCTCACTCTAAAGCAATAGACATTGCTCCCATAAATCCAATTTTTCCTGGGATAAATATTCCTGAAGGAGCTTTTGATAACGATTTTAATCTATCTGGATTTGAAGGATCTGCAAAAATCGATGCTAAAGTTCTTCTTTATTCAGGAGGCAAAATAAAACATCTGAAAGAAGCTCTTGAAGAAAAAAACAAGGCAACAATAGCTATTAAAACAAAAAACGAGGACGAAATAACAACTCAAATCATACAGTCTTATGATCAGTTCGCGTTATTAATTGAATCTAAAAAAGTCTTAAATGAAGGACTAAAAAGATTAGATGCCAACAAAAAACTAGCAGAAAAAGCATTAGGGTATGGCCTTATAACAAAATATGATTATCAAAAAATAGATTTAGCAGAAGCCACACTTAACTCAAAAATGGTGGAATATGAAGGCAAAAAGAATTATTAATTATTCATTTACATATTCTAACCGGCATAGAAGCTAAAAAAATTGCTCTAATAGAACCTGCTCTACAAAAAATAAACTATATAATTTCTGATACAAGTATAGAAAATCGAGCTGAATTAAGAGCTTTGGATCACGGAATGAAAGCTATAGATGCTAAAATAAAAGCAGATAAAACATGGTGGATCCCAAAAGTACAAGCAGCCACTTCATTATCATATTTAGGCTTTTATAATGGTCATTTATCATCTTCAAAAAACTTAATTCCCAATATCGATAAAAAATTAAATACAAACTTAACAAACAAGCATCTTTTTCCTATTTTTCAAGTTGGCTTAGGTTTTAAATGGGAGATTTTCGATGCAAATGAAGGCAGTCATGAAGTAGAAAAATCGAAAATTGAAAAAGAAATTTTAGAAAATAAAAAATCAGATGCAGAACGAAAATTAACTTTAAACTTAGCTAATAATCAAACGAATTACAACATAGCTAATGCTCAAATAAATCTAAAAGCAAAAGCAAAAGAAATTGCCCAAAATGCTTTAAATCAAGCTGAAAAAGAGTTTAAATACGGCTTAATAAAATCGAATCAATTAATTGAGGCAGAAAACGACTTACAGATGGCTGAATTAGAGTTTCAAACAGCCATATTCAACCAAAGAAGAGCCGCAATAGAACTGATGAAATCAACTCAAAGCTTGGATATTCAAAAACTTTAAAATCAAACTTATTATAATGAAAAGAAATATCATAAAAACATTAGCTATTGTGAACTTATTTACGTTAGTAGCTTGTAAAAATGAAGTAAAGAACAAAGAAGTAGAGGGAAAAACTAAAAAGAAACCATTTCCTTTGCTCCAAAAGTAACTGGTAGAATTCTAAAAATATATGTTGAAGAAGGAGAGATAATACATGCAGGAGATACACTAGCCCTTTTAGATGTACCTGAAGTTTCTGCAAAAATTGCGCAAGCAAAAGGTGCAACTGCTGCTGCAATTGCACAAGCACAAATGGCTAAAAATGGAGCTACACATGACCAACTTCTTCAATTAAAAGCTAAACAAAAAGGACTTTCCGAACAATTTGATTACGCTAAAAAATCATACAACAGAGCACGCAACATGCACAATGACAGCCTAATGGCTCAACAGCAATACGATGAAATATTTGCTAAATACCAAGGAGCAAAAGCCCAGTTAGATGCTGTTAATGCCGAATTACATGATGTTGAAATTGGCACAAGAATTGAAAAAATAAGCATGGCTGAAGGACAAGCATCTCAAGCAAAAGGTGCTTTACAAGAAGCAAATGTAGTATATTCAGAACGCTATATTATAGCGACTAATGATATAGAGATTGAGACCATTACTCTTAACGTTGGTGAATTAGCTACCGCTGGATATCCTTTATTTAACGGTTATATTCCTAACTCAACTTTTTTTCGCTTCACAGTCCCAGAAAGCAAGATAGCTCAATATCAAAAAGGAGCAAAAGTAAATATGATATCTAATTATAGTAATCAAGAATTCACGGGTAATATAGTGGCTATAAAACAACTTGCAAAATATGCTGATATAACAACAGCTTATCCTGACTACGAACCAGGAGAGGCCGTATATGAAATAAAAGTGATACCAACAGATAGAGCAAAATTAAATAACTTATTAGTAAACTCAAGAGTTACTTTAAAATAATCTTAACATACTTAAAAAATGAAACAGTTAAGATATTTATTAAAAAGAGAATTTCAATTGTTCATAACAAATAGAACAATACTTTCAGTTTTTTTCATAGGTCCTATTATTTATGCGTTACTATTAGGTTTTACTTATCAAAAAGGAAAAATTACAGATATTCCTGTAATAGTAATTAATCAGGATCAATCACCTATGTCTAATCAGGTAATTGAAATGCTTGAAGATAATAAAACTATTAAAATTTTAAATTATATAAACGAACCTTCTAATTTAAAAGAAGAAATAATAAGAACCCAAGCAAGCGCAGCAATTATTATACCCAAAAGATTTGAAGCTAATATTCTTCAAAAAAAATATCCTGAAATAAATGTATACTTTAACAGCTCTAATGTTTTAACTTCTAATTTTGCGTCAAAAGCTATCCAACAAACATTAGGCACGTTTTCTGCTGGTGCTGAAATAAAATCTCTACAAAGAAGAGGAATGAATTTTAACCAAGCAAAAGATAATATAGAACCCTTTAAAGCTAACTATATCACACTATTTAATAGAACAGGAAACTACCTTATTTTCATGTGGCCTGCTATCATGGCTGTTGTACTACAACAAGTAATTCTTTTAGCAATGGCTGTAACTTTTTCAGAAGAATTCAAAAGAGATTCTTTTATAACAGCTTTTAAAGACACATATCAACATACTCTTTTGGTAATGTTTATCAAATGTCTACCAATATGGTTATTCTCTTTTGTTAATATTTTTGTTTTTTACCTAAGCGCTTTGTATTTCAGAATACCAATTCCTGACAATACTTTAAATTTCTTTTTACTTACTAGTATATTTGTAATAGCAACAACTAATTTAGGTGTACTCTTTAGCATATTAATACCAGATGCTCTTAAAGCTACTCAAGTTCTAATGGTAATTGCATCTCCTGCTTTTATCATTAGTGGTTTTACATGGCCAAGCTACGCTATGCCAACATTTATAGAAAATTTTAGCAAAATCATTCCCATAACACCTTATTTAGAAGCTTTAAAAATAATAATAGTAGAAAAAGGCCCTAGCTATCTAACCTTAAACTATTTTTGGCATTTATTCATTATAGGTTTGGTATTTTTTGCTTTAGGATGGATAGCTTTAAAAATAAAGATTAAAAAAGTTTTTGAAAATATTAATATGTCATAATAATACCTAATTCTTCAAATAAAATAGTAAAGACGTTGCAAAGTATTGGAACGTCTTTTTTTATACTTTTGCAAAAACGTTGTAAGTATGGATTTATTTGAAGAGTTAAAAAAACACATAAAAGTTGACAATGAAATTGAACGTTTTTTAAAAAGAGGAATGCAAAACAAAAGCCTTTAAAAAAGGCGAAATATTAAGCCAACAAAACCAATTTAATCACACTGTTTTTTTTGTCAATGAAGGCTTGTTGAGAATGTTCTATTTTGAAAATGGGAAGGACATTACTACAAACTTTTATGCTGAAGGAAAAATAACAGCTAACATAGATACTCTTTTTGAAAACAAACCCACTCGCTATAACATAGAAGCTTTAGAAAATTCTATCATTACGACTTGCAATTACCAAAAATTAGAAGAACTATGTATGCTTTCTCTAACCGCTGCTAACTTTAGTCGATATATTTTAAGCAAATTAATGCTTCAAATGTCTAAAAGAATATCTTCTTTACAATACATGACAGCTAAGGAGAAATACACTCAACTTTTAGAAGAAAACAGAAACATTATTCAAAGAGTTCCTTTAGGTATGATCGCTTCCTTTTTAGGAATATCACAAGAAACCTTAAGTCGTATAAGAAGTAATATTTAACTTAATTAACTTGTGATATATATTATATAGTCCATCTTTTATTTCTTAAAACAGCATTTAATTAATTACAATACAGACTTAAATTCATTAAAAATTATTTTAGAAATAAAAAAGCTATGATTTTTTAAATTCCTTACTAATTTAAATAAGCAAACTGGAATTAAATCAACCTTTAAAATTATCACTTGCAAACCATTCTGCAAAAGAACTTTCTGTTTCTTGTAGTCGTAGTGAATGTAATTGAATTTGAGATGGCAAACGTTTTGAAATTTTAGCTGCAAAATCGATCACCATATTTTCACTAGTAGGCTGATAATCTACAAGTATTACATGATGTCCCCTTTGTTTTAATTCATTTGCTAGTTCAATATGTGGAGTGGTTGCATTAAAAACTGTAGCATGATCAAAAATATCTACAATTTCCTCTTTTACAATTTTCTTTAAATCTGAAAAATCAATAACCATCCCATATTTTACATTTTCTCTATCTGTTATTGGACTTCCAATAACGGTTACAGAAAGTTTATAACTATGACCGTGAACATTTTTACACTTTCCATCATACCCATAAAGAGCATGCCCAGTCTCAAAATTAAACTGTTTAGTAATTCTAATTTTACTCATAATAAAAACAAAAAAGCAAAGGTATAAAAAAAGCGCTCGCTATGCGAACGCTCTAAGTTTTTATTGTTCTATTAAGACTATGCTTCAAAAGGAACTACAGAAACATAAGACTTATTGTCTTTCTTTTTCTGGAACGCTACAACACCGTCAACTTTAGCGTGTAAAGTATGATCTTTACCCATATAAACGTTTTCACCAGCATTGTGTTTTGAACCTCTTTGTCTTACAATGATGTTACCTGCAAGAGCAGCTTGACCACCAAAAATCTTAACACCTAAGCGTTTCGATTCTGATTCTCTACCATTCTTAGAACTACCGACACCTTTCTTGTGAGCCATGATGTAATGGTTTTAAAAGTTAATATTATTCGTTAGTATCTTCTTTTTTAGCTTTAGTAGCTCTTTTTTTAGGAGCTGCTTCCTCTGTAGCTACTTCTGCTTTTGGAGCTGCTTCTTTTTTAGGAGCTGCTTTTTTAGCACCACTAGCAGAGATTCCTTCTACTAAAATTTGAGTAAGACACTGTCTGTGACCGTTTCTTTTTTGTAACCTTTTCTTCTTTTCTTTTTGAAAACGATTACTTTGTCACCTTTTAAGTGTTGTAATACTTTTGCCTCTACTGAAGCACCTTCTATAGCTGGGGCGCCTAAAGTTACGTTTCCGTTATCATCTAATAAAAGAACTTTGTCAAAAGTAACTTTTGAACCTTCTTCATTAGCTAGACGGTGTACGAATACTTTTTGGTCTTTGCTTACTTTAAATTGTTGCCCTGCTATCTCTACGATTGCGTACATAACAATAATGGTTTATTAATTTTTTAAGGTTGCAAATATACAACTTCTTTCGAAATCAACAACTTATAGTTTGAAAAATTATTAATATCATCAAAAAATGCTAATCCCTTTTACTACAATCATTTAAAAATGTATTTTTGGTATCTATTTTTACAAAAACATTGTTTTTATAACATTAGACTATACTGCTGTTTTTAAAACTCACTTATGCACACACCTAATATATCATCTTTGGGAGGGGTTCTTCGAAGCACTCCATTAGATTTTTTAATTTATAGTTTAGAAAATGGATTAGATATTATTTTATATCCTGATCATAACATACCTGTAGTAGTTACCTCTATAATGTATCATGTAGGTTCAAAAGATGACCCTAAGAACAGAAGAGGCTTTGCTCATTTTTTTGAACATCTTCTATTTGAAGGAACAGAAAACATAGCACGAGGAGAATGGTTTAAATTAGTTTCAGCTAACGGAGGTAATAACAATGCTAACACTAGTGATGACAGGACTTACTATTATGAAGTTTTCCCCTCACATCAATTAGAACTTAGTCTATGGATGGAGTCTGAGCGCTTACGCCATGCGGTTATCAATCAAATAGGGGTTGATACACAAAAAGAAGTTGTAAAAGAAGAAAAAAAAATGCGTTATGACAATCGCCCTTACGGTCAGTTATTAGCACAAGTAAAAAAGCATCTTTTCCCAACACATCCTTATCAAAATACAACAATCGGAGAAATAGAAGATATCAATGCGTCATCTCTAATTGAATTTCAAAATTTTTATAAAAAATATTATACCCCAAATAATGCCGTTCTAGTTGTTGCAGGTAATTTTAAGACTGAACAAACAAAAAAATGGATTCAAAAATATTTTGGATCTATTACCCCTACATCTAAAATTGAACGAGAAAGAATATTTGAAAAACCTATTACAAATACTCTCTTTGCAGAATACGAAGACCCCAATATACAAATTCCAATGCTTGTTCTCGCCTATCGAACACCTTCTATGAAAGAAAAAGAATCAAGAATATTAGATTTTATTTCGAGTTATCTTAGTGATGGACAAAGTTCTAAACTGTATAAGAATTTGGTAGACGAAAAAAAAATGGCACTTCAAGTTGGTGCTTTTAATATTTCTTTAGAAGAATATGGTTTATACATCATATACGCATTACCTATGACTGGGGTTGATTTAAATGATCTAAAAACAGAAATAGATGAAGCAATACAACATTTACAACAAGAACTTATTTCTGATCATGACTTCTTAAAACTAAAGAACAAATACGAAAATCATTTAGTTGACAATAAGACTAATTTAGAAACTATTGCTCATGATTTAGCTTCTTTTCATTTGCTATACAAAGACGTTAACTTAATTAATACCGAATCAGATTTATTAAACAGTATTAATCAACACGAAATACAATTAGCAAGTCAAAATTATCTAAACAAAAATCAGCGTTTAGAATTAATCTATAAGCCTAAAAACATACTATGAATTTAAATATACAACCAATAGCTGGCACACTTCCCGAATTACATTTTCAAGAACCTAAACATTTTAAGCTTATTAATGGTTTAAAAGTATTGATCGTTGAAAACCACAGATTACCACGTGTTTCTATACATTTACAAATAGACCGCCCTCTTTTTATTGAAGGCAATAAAAAGGAACAGATGCCCTTACCTCTTCTTTATTAGGTAAAGGCTCAAACAAAACAGCTAAAGACGATTTTTACGAAGAAACTGATTTATTAGGTTTTGAGCTCTATTTACATTCTTCTGGCGGAAAAGCTATTGGCCTATCAAAATATGCTGGTCGAATGATAGAACTTTTTACAGAAGCTCTTTTACATCCTAATTTCACTCAAGAAGAATTAGATAAGGAACGTTCAAAAATGATAGAAGCTTTACGATCTAATGAAAAAAATGTTCAAAATACATTAACTAAAATTGAAAATGCACAATTATTTGGAATCACACATCCCAAAGGTGAATTTACCACAGAAAAAACACTGAAAAACGTAAATTTAACAGATATACAAAACCACTACAACAATTTTTTCACTCCCCAGAATGCTTATTTAGTAATCATTGGCGATATACAATTTGATCTTATAAAAGAAAAAGTTATTTTAGAATTCTCTAAATGGACTAACAAACCTGTTTTAAAACTAACTATCCCAAATCCTCCAGTTATAAACACAACAGAAATCAATTGGGTAAACCTAACTCATGCTGTTCAAACAGAAATCAGTATTGTAAATACAATTGTTTTACCAATGAATAGCCCAGATTATTTCGCAGTTCTTATGGCTAATCAAATTTTAGGAGGAGGTGCCGATGGTCGATTATTTCTTAATTTACGTGAAGATAAAGGCTGGACTTACGGAGCATATTCTTCTGTATCAGCCAATAAAACCATAGCAAAATTCAAAGTATCTACTCAAGTACGCAATGAAGTAGTAGCTACTAGCATTGAAGAAATACTAAAAGAAATTAAAAAAATCCGAACAGAGTTAGTTAGTGATCATGAATTAGCATTAGTTAAATCTAAATATATTGGTCATTTTATCATGCAATCTCAAAAACCTGAATCTATTGCTCATTACGCATTAAATCGGGAAATTCAGGAGCTTCCCGATAATTTTTATCAAAACTATATCCAACAAATAAATAATGTACAAGCCCAAGATATTTTATATGTAGCTAAAAAATATTTCTTAGCTGATAACTGTTTAATTATTATTGTTGGCAATGGAAATGAAATAAAATCACAACTACTTAACACCAAGTATATTGTAAAGGAATTTGACAATAACTATAATCTTATACAAGAATAATCTTGCTAGTAGATTGTGTATTCATTTCATTAAAACAAAAATTTTATATCATGAAAAATATTTCCACTCTATATTTTATTAGTTTTTTTCAAACACAGAAATCCAGCTAAAAAATTGATTAGAAACAGATATTAAATCTTTATCTTTTCTATAAAAAAGATAGTTAAACAGATTATAATTAATAGCAACGAAGTAAATTATTATAACAAATCAGATATTTTAAAAAATGGTTTAATACTGGCATCTATATTATATTTACATGAGGCTTAGTTTTCAGCATTTTAGTTTATATTTTTTCTCCATTTTCTTTCTATAACTTATCTGAACCTAACCTCTAATGAAATTTTATAAAACACTTTAGAAAGGATTTCAAATAACCTCTTCTTAGTATGTTATTCACGAACAAATGATTTAAATGTTCAAAATATTAAATTTCTATAAGTAAACTTGCTAAAAAAATTAATAATCTCTTTTTCATGTATAATATAAATATTACAAAATAAATAAGCTCTCTTTTTTCTATTCATAAATGATGATTTTTCATTTTATAATAGAAAAAGTAACTTTGCCTAATTAAAAATTAAAACCATGATTCTTACTGACACTCATACCCATTTATATTCATCACAATTTGCAGAAGATCGTTCGGAAAGCATCAAAAGAGCAATTAACCTTGGTGTTAGTCGTTTTTTTATTCCAGCTATTGATTCGAGTTATTTAACAAGAATGTATGAACTTGAAAAAGAAAATCCTAACAACATTTTCCTTATGATAGGCTTACACCCTTGTTATGTAAAACCTGAAAATTATGAGCAAGAATTAGCTATAGTAGAAGAAGAGTTAGTTAAAAGAAAATTTTATGCTATCGGAGAGATAGGAATTGATTTATATTGGGATCAGTCTACTTTATATATACAAAAAAGGCATTTAGACATCAAATACAATTAGCAAAAAAATATAAATTACCTATTAACATCCATTGTCGTGATGCTTTTGACGAAGTATTTGAAGTATTAGAATTAGAAAAGGGAGAAGGACTTTATGGAATCTTTCATTGTTTCACAGGAACTTATGAACAGGCTCTTAAAGCTATTAGCTATGGATTAAAACTAGGCATTGGAGGAGTTGTTACTTTCAAAAACGGACAAATTGATCAATTCATCAACCAAATCGATCTTTCCCATATTGTTTTAGAAACCGATTCGCCCTATTTAGCACCTGCACCTCATCGAGGAAAAAGAAATGAAAGTGCTTACCTAACCTTAGTAGCTCAAAAACTAGCCGAACTTTATGAATTACCCATTAATGAAATTGCTAGAATAACAACAGAAAATGCACAGCAGATTTTTAGAATTTAAATTTTAAAGTTTCTTTTCAAATTTAAAACTGAAATTACTTTTTGATTACTCGTAATTCTTATTTTTTTTGTTCTTTTGTAAGAGAAAATTAAACTTGAAATGCCAAAATTTGATACAATAAGACCGTACTATGATGCTGAAGTAAATCAAGCATTACGAAATGCGGTAAATCATCCGATTATCAAAGAAATAATGAATTTTGCTTTTCCAGATGTAGAAGAAAACATTTGGAAAGAGCAATTGTTACGTACGCATTCGATTCGTGATTTTCAATGTAACTTTTTATATCAAGCTATTCAAAAAGTAGTAAAGAAAAGTTCCGAAGGACTTAGCACATCCGGATTTGAAAAATTAGAGCCAAACACTTCTTATCTTTTCATATCAAATCATCGTGATATTATACTTGATACTTCTTTACTAAATATTTCCTTATTTGATCATGGTTTAGTTATGACGGCATCAGCAATAGGAGATAATCTAGTTAAGAAAGATTTTCTACGTTCATTATCTAGACTAAATCGTAACTTTATCGTTCAAAGAGGACTCCCTCCTAGAGAACTTTTACAGAGTTCACAATTAATGTCTGAATATATAGAACAGCTACTACTACGTGAAAATCGATCTGTTTGGATAGCACAACGTGAAGGAAGAACTAAAGATGGTCATGATGCTACTCAAACTGGTGTTTTAAAAATGCTAGCTATGGCAGCAGGCGAAAGAAATATATTAGACTATTTCAAGGAAATTAAAATTATCCCTGTTTCTATTTCTTATGAATATGATCCAACTGATGCCTTAAAAATGCCACAACTAATGGCCGAAGCAAATAATGAAACATACCAAAAAAGCTCAAATGAAGATTTTAATAATATTTTAAGAGGAATCATTGGTCAAAAAAAACATATTCACATACATATAGGAGATATACTGAATGCTGAATTAGATCGTATTAAATCTGAAAATTCTAATAGTAATAAACAAATTCAAGAAGTTGTTAAAACAATAGATAATTCTATTTTACAATCTTATCATTTATGGCCTACAAATTACATTGCTTATGATTTACTATTTAAATCCAATCGCTTTGAATCTAAATATAGCTTACAGGAAAAATTACTTTTTGAAAGACGCTTAGAAATGCGAATTGATAGCAAAAATCAAAAAATGATGGAAAGTTTTTTAGCTATGTACGCTAATCCTGTAGTGAATAAATTAAAATATGAGCACAATCTCTAAGCCTAATATATTACTCATCTATACTGGAGGCACTATTGGTATGGTCAAAGATACTGAAACGGGTGCACTAAAAGCATTTAACTTTAACAAACTACTAAAAAACATACCTGAGTTAAAGTTATTAGATTGCACCATAGCCACCATTTCTTTTGAAAACCCTATAGATTCTTCTAATATGAATGTAGAGGGATGGGTAAAAATAGCACAAATTATAGAAACCCATTATGATCAATATGAAGGCTTTGTAGTTTTACATGGCTCCGATACCATGTCCTATTCTGCTTCTGCTCTAAGCTTTATGCTAGAAAACTTAGAAAAGCCTGTAATTTTTACTGGTTCTCAGTTACCAATAGGTGATTTACGGACAGATGCAAAAGAAAATTTAATAACAGCTATTCAAATTGCCTCCTTACATGAAAAAGGGAAACCTGTTATCTCTGAAGTTTGTCTATATTTTGAATATAAACTCTACAGAGGCAATCGTACAACTAAAATAAGCGCCGAACATTTTAATGCTTTTATTTCACCCAATTTCCCTTTTTAGCAGAATCAGGCGTACATTTAAAAGTAAATGAAGAATATCTTTTAAAAAAAAATGTAAATAAAAAATTACAAGTAAATATTGAATTTGACACTCATGTTGCCATCGTAAAAATGTTTCCTGGAATATCTGAATCTGTCATTAATGCTATTTTATCAATCCCTCATTTAAAAGGCATTGTACTAGAAACATATGGATCAGGTAATGCCCCTACTCTTGATTGGTTCATCAATCTATTAGAACAAGCTATACAAAAAGGGATCCAAATTGTAAATGTAACACAATGCTCAGGGGGAAGTGTTAGCATGGGACATTATGAAGTAAGCTCGCAATTAAAACAAATAGGTGTAATTTCAGGAAAAGACATAACTACTGAAGCAGCTATAACAAAATTAATGTTTTTATTAGGACAAAATATTGGATTTTCCATTTTTAAAACTATCTTTGAAACGTCTATTAGAGGCGAAATGGAATAAAGAGAGGTGTCCGAGTGGTTGAAGGAGCAAGCCTGGAAAGTTTGTATGTGGGTAACTGCATCGAGGGTTCGAATCCCTTCCTCTCTGCAATAAAACTATTAAAAATCTGATTCTCAAAAACGTTAACTAATCTATTTTAAAATTCATACAAAATCCTTCATCTCTTTTTGTATAAGTTCAGATTTTATTGCTCCTTTTAAATTATGACCATGAAAAAATAATATTTTACGATATAATTATTTTTCTAGTCTATCTCTAAATAACTAAAATACTGATTCCTACTAGAGTAATTAACAAAATACTTATTAAATAATAATTCATAAAATCTAAATAACCCTTTATTTTTACAAAAAGGGTAAAAAGGAGGTTTCCTTGTTAGAAAAGATTTTTTGTCTCATTTTTTTATTTATCAACCATAATCTTAAAAATTAATTTTTCTATTTAGATTAATTATTCTACTCTATAAATCTTCCATACTAGTTCTGAACATAAAACATTTAATTTATATTTATTACTCTTATGATTAGTGTACGTGTTGTCATTATAAATAAAAAAACCTGCACAGATTTTGCACAGGTTTTCTCTATATTTAAATTATAGATATTAAAGATGATATATTAGTTTATGTAACTACCCTTACCTGTAATCGTAAAATTTACATACGGTGCAGCTTTTGGAGTAATACTTCCTCTAATTCTAATTTTGTCTTGTAATTTTTCTACAGAAGGTCTCACACTATTATTGTATAATTCTTGTTCCGTTATTCCTTTAAAATCAACCAAAACATTATTCGTCTTAGCTGCTTCTACAGGTGCATAAGTACCAAAGCTTACCGTTTTATCATTAAATGAATATGAAATTTGGTTATATGTTCCAGATGTAGAACCATATTTATTAACAGCTAATGCGTATCCATACTTTCCAGCAGGAATAGAGCTAGGCGGCAAGTTTAAGAAACCACTACCATACCAAGGCGTATAATCTTTTAATATAATTTCTCTATCTGTGTTATTAAATATAATAATCTTAGCACAACTATTATAACCATATTCTTCATGTAATTTATCTACCTCTTTCTTAGCGTCTTCAAGAGTTTTTGTTGTATATAAAGATTCCTCACATTCTGAATAACTAGATGATCCACTAACATTAATAGTTGCATCAAGGTTAGATTCTATATTTACTGCTGTATACTCTATTGGATACCCTGGATTATCTTTAGAAACCTCTGCTCCATTTACCACAAAATCTCTTACTTTTTCAAAATTTCCTGCAAATGCTCCAAATGCTGCATCTAATCCACCAGCTGCATTACCTCCTAATTGTTTTGCATATACTTTTGTATTTTGTAATGTAGTAGAATATTTTAACTTTTGATCAACTGATATTGCAGCAGCTGGGCTTTTATATGCAAAATTTAAAGCTTGCTCCATTTCAAAAGAACTTTCATCAGATTCATAAACTAAAGTATATAATCTACCATACGTTACAGATGATATATAAACAGCTGGATTATTTGTCCCGATGTATTTATCAAATTCAGCTCTTGGATAATCCTTTTTATCCAACCAAAATCTCCCTGAAGACCTGGTTTTGCAGATACTGATACGTTAAAGAATTTCTGTTTAAGTGTTACAGCATAATATGTCTTATTCTTTTTAAAGTTTAAACCTAAACTAGCTGATAAACCTACAGAAGGACCTGTATAACCTACTCCTAACGCTACTTGTAATTGTTTACTATCATATGTTCTTTGAATTTCAACAGCATAATTAGCAGGAAACTTAGTTCCTGATGTATAATATGAGTTTAATATTTTTTCTAAAGCACCTTGTACTTTACCTGCAGTTGGATTTTCTACCTCCAAACTTGATGGTTTTGATTCATTAGATGAAAAAGCATCTACTTTCACCTCAATAGTATTTCTTCCCTTTGGATCAATAGGAATAGACGCTAGGTCACCTGAAACAATAGTTCCCCCTTGAACGATGTTTCCTGGCCACAATAAATGAGTTCCACCACCTAATTTTGAAAAGTTATCAAATGTTTTAGTGTAAGTTTCTTCAATTGTCTTACAACTCGAAGATCCTGCTTGATCTGGTGATGATGAAATGACTCTTTTACTAATTTGTAATTCCGATTTAGGACCATCGTAAATACTCTCCTTTTTAAGATCTTTTACATCTTTATCTGATCCATTAGTTGCAACATCTTCTTTATTACAACTCAAAGCGGACAATTGCATTACGGCTAGTAATGCCCATTTGGCGTTTAGTTTTAAAAAATTCATATATTTATTTATTTGTAATTATTTCACCTATATATTTCTTATTTTATTTGTTATAAAAATTACATTCTTATTGTTTTTATAAAAAATTAAACCAATAAAGTATCTACTTTATATAATGTTAGTTATTTTATATTACTTCTTTATTAACAATCGTAATATTCTAGTTTTAAATTGAAATTCAGATTAATTATTTTCAAATCAACTAAAAATATTACCTATTCTAAATTCATCTTCTGAAAAATATCTAGAAAACTTAAAATTTTATCTGACGTATAAACCAAAGACTAGCATCTGATCAAATAGCAATAATTTAATTTTCTTCACTATATTATCCATGATACAAATATAACACTTTTTAATAAATCTACTTTTTTATAACAATTTTATATGTTTTTTAACATAAATTATATTTGAGTGCTTTTTGTTTTTTATACCCAAACAAATAACTTTAAATAAAAATTATTTATAAATTATTTGAAAGCAAAATAAAGTATAACAAAAAGAATAATTGTGTTTTTTCAATAATTAATCATGATAGCATTAGTGTTTTAATCTATAATTATTACTTTCAAAGTTTAAAAACCCGACTACTCTGACCTTAATTAAAATTTAGTCAACAAAAAAACAGAAGTAAATATCTATAAATGCAATTCATATGTATTTATCAAATCATTTTATCCATACTAATACATGCTACTGAACAAATGATATATAACACATTTTTAAAACTGTAATAAAAAGTTTTATAATAAAATAATACCTTTTGGATATAAATTTTACTGAAATAATAATCTACAAAATGGTTTTATTGATAGTAATAATAAAAACTAGGAGTATTAAGTGGAACTTAAAATTTGAGCCAGAAAAAAAGTATTAAAATTTTCTTTTATCATAAATAGGAATATGAGTAAATCTACTATATAGCCCAACGAATTGATTGAATAAAAATTACGAAGAGTCAACTTAAAACTATTGAGTTTTCGATTGTAATAAATAAGATTTAAACAACACTGTTAACCAGGCTGAATCAATCAAAAAAATTTGGGTCATTTTCAAACGCAGTACCTATAACTATCATATCTGCACCCGCTTGATATGATTCTTGAATTGATTTTTTTGTTCGAATTCCTCCCCCAACAATAATAGGAATTGCTAAATTTTGAGAAATCTGCTGAATCATTTCTATTGGTACTTTTTCTAATGCACCACTCCCTGCCTCTAGATAAATGAGTTTACACCCTAAATATTCTCCTGCTTTAGCTGTTTTATATGCCAAATTAATATTATTCCGTGCAATAGGCGTTGTTTTACTCACACGTTCTACTGCTGTTTGTTTTCCTCCATTTATTAAAATATAACCAGTAGGTATAATTTCTAATTTAGATTTTTCCAGTAAATCTATTGCGTTAATATGATGTTCTATTAAAAATTCTGGATTACGCCCTGAAAGTAAACTCAAAAACAATATACCATCTGCTTTATGCGAAATTTGTGAAGGATGACCAGGAAAAATTAATATAGGTAGTTTACATTCTTTTCTTAATTCTATTATCAATTCATCTATAATAAAATTTTGAACAACACTACCTCCAATAAAAATATGGGTCGCTGGAGACTTATTAATTTTTTTAATTAATAAATGAAATGCAGCAAGCTCAACCTTGTCTGGATCAATTAAAATAGCTAATAACTTTTGTTTTATTTTTTTTGCGTTAAAAATAGACTCATAAATCGTAATGGACATGATAAATTAATTTAACGAGGTAAATTTAATCTTTTTATCAAAATCAAATATTTTATAAAAAGGAAGAAGTTTCTTTAATATTTTTCTGATTTAGCTCTTTTGTTCCCTAAAAGCAGAAACCAAAATATAATCTTCCACAACACAAAAATCAATACTGAAATATTCTATTTTATTATTAAAATGAAGCTCTGCTTTACACTGTTTATCATCTAAATTAAATGTTTTTTCAAAAATATGATCCGGAAAACTAATACCTATCTCATTTTTAATTTTAAATATAGATTCCTTTATACCCCAAATAACTGTAGCTTTTTGTATTTGATTTTCTATTGGAAGACTTTCAATATGCTTCATATTCATATAACGCGGTGCTATACGAAGTACTTTTTCTTTTATCCTTTCTAAATCAATACCAACAGGTTCTTTACTTAATGCAAGTGCTGAAAAAGAACTAGAATGGCTAATACTTATCTCTACTGGTATTTTACTATTATCTAAATTAAGCATAGGCTTGCCTCTCTGATCATAATACAAATCATAATCAGTATAACCACAATGTTGCAATAGCATTCTGACAGCTAAAAAACTTTTTTGATGACTTTCAGAACGCATTTTTTTCAATCGAATAATTGATTCTTCTTTTAGCGATACGGTTTCAAATAATTCATTATAAGTTTCTGTAATTTTCCAAAGATATACTGTAATTCTTTCAGAAAAATCTATTTTTTTGTAAAAAGGCATCTTCAATCTGGTTTACTTCTAAAGTGTAAGGAGTTCATGTAAAAATAGACAATACAAGTTTAATTTTTTCTTTTGACAAAACCACAAAGAGTACAAAATCATTTTTAAAAACAAAAAACACTCATAATCAATAAGTTATAATAAAAAAACAATTATTAATTTATATAAATCTGTTGGCAAATCAAAAACTAATCCGTAATTTTGTACCCGATTTATAAAACTAATATTTAAAACAAATATACTAAATAGATGAGTACTACAACAATTCCGTATGTACCTTATAAAGTTAAAGACATTTCTTTAGCAGAATGGGGAAGAAAAGAAATTCAATTAGCAGAAGCTGAAATGCCTGGTTTAATGTCTATTCGTGCAGAATATGGCCCAAGCCAACCTTTAAAAGGTGCTCGTATTGCAGGTTGTTTACACATGACTATTCAAACTGCTGTATTAATTGAAACTTTAGTAGCTTTAGGTGCTGAAGTAACTTGGTCTTCTTGTAATATCTTCTCTACACAAGATCACGCTGCTGCAGCTATTGCTGCTGCAGGTATTCCAGTATACGCTTGGAAAGGCATGAATGCAGAAGAATTTGACTGGTGTATTGAGCAAACTCTTTTCTTTGGTGAAGAAAGAAAACCTCTTAATATGATCCTCGATGATGGTGGTGATTTAACGAACATGGTATTTGACAAATACACTGAATTAGTTAAAGAGATTAAAGGTTTATCTGAAGAAACCACAACAGGAGTTCACCGTTTATATGAAAGAATGAAAAACGGCACTTTATATATGCCTGCTATCAATGTAAATGACTCAGTTACTAAATCTAAATTTGATAATAAATACGGTTGTAAAGAATCTGCAGTAGATGCTGTTCGTCGTGCAACAGATGTAATGTTAGCAGGTAAAAGAGTGGTAGTTTGTGGTTATGGTGATGTTGGAAAAGGTACAGCTGCCTCTTTCCGTGGAGCAGGCTCTATAGTTACCGTTACTGAAATTGATCCAATTTGTGCTTTACAAGCAGCAATGGATGGTTACGAAGTAAAACGTTTAGATACTGTTATAGGTAATGCAGATATCGTAATCACTACAACAGGAAATAAAGACATCGTAGTAAGTCGTCATTTTGAAGCAATGAAAGACAAAACTATTGTTTGTAATATAGGTCACTTTGACAATGAAATTGATATGGCTTGGTTAAATGCTAACCATGGTTCAACTAAAAAGAAGTAAAACCTCAAGTAGACATTTACAATGTAAATGGCAAAGAAATAATCATCCTTGCAGAAGGACGTTTAGTAAATTTAGGTTGCGCTACAGGTCATCCATCTTTTGTAATGAGTAACTCTTTCTCTAATCAAACATTAGCCCAAATTGAGTTATGGACAAACTCTACAGCTTACAAAAATGAGGTTTACATGTTACCAAAACACTTAGATGAAAAAGTAGCAGCTTTACATCTAACTAAATTAGGAGTTGAATTAGAAAGCTTATCAGAAGAACAAGCCGCTTATATTGGTGTAGAAGTTAAAGGTCCTTTTAAACCTGAATATTACCGTTACTAACAATATTACCTCCTTATAAAAATAAGGCTATTCAAAATTACAATCTTATTCGCTTTGCTTTACTCAATCAATAGGAATCCCTAAAAAAAGAAAAACAAAACGAATTATATAAACTAATATTTATCATTTTTCTATAATTAAACTGATAAATTAAACGTTAGATTGATATTTTAGATAGCCTTATTTTTTTATTCATCACTAAAGGCCCTTTATTTCCCTCCTCCTTATCAAAAAATACACTCTTTACTAAAATTAAACTTACTTTAACAGTACTATATATTTCACACATAAGCCACATCTTCATTTTTAAATAAGAAACACAGACAATTCTCTTATTTCTAAGAAACCACACAATGTTGATTATAAGATTACTTCTTACGTCAGATTCATAAAAAACAGGTTTATTTTTCACTTTCAGAACCCCTTATTTTCAACTATTTCTTAAAAAGTCATCAGCCTAACTAAGACTGAAAAATCAAAACATCTTGCCAACAGAAAAACAACATCTTTACAAACATAAACCTTAATAAGTATGATATTATTTATCTTTGAAACAACATTAGATGAATTTATCAACTAGAATAGTATAATACATGTTAACCCAAATATTCACACAATATCAAAATGTACCAAATTGGCAAATTTGGTTAGAAACTATAGCTTTTATATTCGGAATCCTAAGCGTATGGTTTGCTAAAAAAGAAAGTCACTTAGTATTTCCCACAGGAATTATTGCTACTACTATAACCGTTTACATTATGTATAATGCTAAATATATGGCTGACATGAGCATTAATATTTATTATACAATCATGAGTATTTATGGCTGGTACAAATGGGCTGAAGTCAAACCAAATAATGAAATTACATTACGAATTACCCAAACTAATAAAAAGAAAAACTAATAGGGTTTATAATGTTTGTACTAACAGGTATTATTTGTGTTGGAATTTATAAGCTATTTAAAATTGAAATCCACCAAAATAATTGGATTGATATTTTCACCACTTGCATTTTTTTCACAGCTATGTGGTTCATGGCATTAAAAAAAATAGAAAGTTGGAGTCTATGGATTCTTGGAGATTTTCTCATAGTTCCTATTCTTTGGTCACGAGAACTTTATATCTTTGCCATCCAATATATTATTTTCACATTTTTAGCTATATTGGCCTATTTAGAATGGAAGAAAATCTTAAACAAAGAAAAACTAAGATCCTCAGAATAACCACTTATGGACCTGAAAGCACTGGAAAAACTACGTTAGCACGTGATTTAGCCAACTATTTCAATACTACTTGGATAGTAGAATATGCTAGAGATTTTTTAATGGAAATTTTAGACAAAGAAGGTCGAATTTGTGAGGAAAAAGATCTATTACCTATTGCTGTTGGGCAAATTGCTATCGAAAATGAAGCACTAAAAAAAGCACATAAATTCCTATTTTGTGATACAAATGCTCTAGTTACCAAGGTATACTCTGACATCTATTATAATCAATGTTCACCTGAACTAGAAGAGGCTGCCAATCTACATTACTATGATTTATATTTTTTAACAGATAAAGATATTCCTTGGGAAGCAGATGGTTTAAGAGATAGCGCTGAATATCGAGATTTATCATTTGAAATATTCAAAAAAAAATTTAATACAATATAACAAACCCTTCATCCAAATAAGTGGTAATAAAGAAGAACGATTAAATAAAGCAGTCAAAATTGTAACTGACTTAGAAAAAGCACTGAACGCAGGACTCACAAACTATGAATTCATAGAACTTTATAACCAAAAAAAAAACATTGATTTAATCATTCAACAAATACATTCTTTAAAAAAAGGGATTAGCAAAACTGGACTAGAAGCTCCTGCTACAATAAACAATGGCATCATAAAATTAACTCAAAAAGAGCTAAATGATTATATTACACATTTTGATTCTAGCAAAACAGATAAAACCTTAGAAAAATTTATTCCTTCTTCAGGAGCTGCCACTAGAATGTTTGAATTCTTAAATGATTTTATACTTGATTTCAACCCAGAAGAAGAAACTATTAATGGCTACATTAACCGTACAAATAATACGGCTTTAGAAACCTTTATAGCAGGCATTGAAAAATTTCCTTTTCATGATCAGGTCATTTCAAAACTAACTAATGAATACAATCAATACAAAAAATTATCTGTCTCTAAGAAAAAGTACTATTTTATTAAAACAATATTAGAAGATCCCGACTTTAATTTCCTCAACAAACCAAAAGCTGTATTACCTTTTCACAAACATCAGGAGAAGATTATTACACCTATTGAAGAACATTTTAGAGAATCTAATCATTACGCATCTTGCACTAACGGAAACATTCATTTTACGATTTCAATTGAACATGAGAAATTATTTAATGATTTAATTAACCAGTTACCTAATGAATTAAAAGAAAAACTACATACAAGTTTTTCGTATCAAGACCCTTCTACAGATTCTATTGCATTAATGAAAAATAATAAAATATTAAAAAACAGTAATGGAAGTTTTATTTTCAGACCAGGAGGACATGGCGCTTTACTCTACAATTTAAATCAAAGAAATGCTGATATTATTTTTATAAAAAACATAGATAATGTATCCCAAAATCACACTGAAGTCATAACAGAATACAAAAAGGCTTTAGCTGGTATTTTATTAGAAATTAGCAATAAAAGCCATAGTTATTTAAGAGAGCTTGATAAAAACAAATATGATAATCTTTTAATAGAAGAAATTAAAAAATTTATTCAGGATAAACTTTCTATAATTATCAACACAGATTTTGACGAATACAAAGAAGAAAGTCAAATCCGGATTTTAAAACAATTCCTAAACAGACCTATTCGTGTTTGCGGAATGGTTAAAAATGAAAATGAACCAGGTGGAGGTCCTTTTTGGGTAAAAGACAGCAAAGGAAACTTAACATTACAAATCGTTGAATCAGCCCAAGTTGATTTAGAAAATGAAAAACAAAAATCAATTTTTAAATCTGCCACACACTTCAACCCTGTAGATATTGTTTGTTCTATAAAAGATTACAAAGGCAATAAATTTAATTTATTAGAGTTTACGGATCCTAACACTGGTTTTATAGTCAAAAAAAATAAAGATGGAATTCAATACAAATCATATGAATTACCAGGATTATGGAATGGCAGTATGGCAAACTGGATTACTCTTTTCGTAGAAGTTCCTCTTGAAACTTTTAATCCTGTTAAAACCATTAATGACCTTTTAAAACCAGCACATCAACCGGAACATTAATATGGGATTTAAAAAGATATTAGATACCCTTGTTTATTGGGTATCTAATATTTATCTAGTCTTATAAAGGGGTTAACAATATAAATTATTCTATTTTTTTTAACCAACAACCTTTATTTCATTTATTTTTTGAAGGCGTTCAACGCATTTTTAGTAAAATCAGACAAAACTAATTTCCCAGAAATAGCTGCACGATCATATAACAATTCATCCCAATGATCAGTTCCTTCCCATAAAACTCTCTTAAATTCTAATAAAGCTTCTGGATTATAACTTGCTAATTGCATAACGAATTTATCCAATTCTTGATCCATAGTTTCTAAATTTTCAAACAGTTTAGAATACAATTTATGTTGCACGGCCCATTCTGCGCTTTTCCATTCAGCAGGTGAAAGTGTCATTTCTGCCATAGCTGATTTACCTATTTTTCTTGAAACAGCGGGTTCTATTACAAAAGGTCCTATTCCTATAGCTATTTCAGACAATTTTATAGCTGCATTATTAGTAGCAAAAGTATAATCACAAGCTGATACTAGGCCAACTCCTCCACCAACTGCTTTTCCTTGAATTCTACCTATTATTATTTTTTGACATTTTCTCATGGCATTAATAACATTAGCAAATCCACTAAAAAAAAACTTTTCCTGTTTCTAGATCATTTACTTCCAATAATTCATCAAAAGAGGCTCCTGCACAAAAAGCCCCTATTCCTTGGCTTTGTAAAACAACAACTGCAACATCTTCATTTTTACCAACCGCATTAATTTCTTCTGTTAATGATTTTAATTGTTCACTTGGAAATGAATTACTAGCAGGGTGCGAAAAAGTAATCGTTGCAATTTTATTCTTTATAATAGTACTAATCGTTCCTTTCATGATTTTAAATTTTGCAGATTATCAATCAATTTTCGTTATCTAAATAAGTATAAAGCTTTAAAAATGCTTTTAAGCTAAATTTAAAAAAAATCCCGAAAAAATCGGGATTTAAAAAAATATTTATAAAATTATTTTCCTTTGTTTACCTCAGCTACATATTTTTCAAGAGCCATAGTCATAGAGGGTACTCCTGGAGCTGGTGCCATAATATCTATACGCAAACCGTGATCAATAGCTTCCTTTTGAGTTGTACTCCCAAATACTGCAATACGTGTATCATTTTGTTTAAAATCAGGAAAATTTTTAAACAATGACTGAATACCTGTTGGACTAAAAAATGCTAATACATCATAATATACATCTTTTAAGTCTGATAAATCACTCATTACAGTTCTATAAAAAGTACCTGGAGTCCAATCTAATTTTAAATTATTTAAAGTCTGAGGTACATCTGCATTTAATTTATCAGATGCAGGTAACAAAAATTTTTCATCTTTGTATTTCTTAAAAAAGAAGACATATCGGCAAAATCTTTTTGTCCTACATAAATTTTTCTTTTTCTATAAACTACATACTTCTGCAGATAATAAGCTACTGCTTCAGACTGGCAAAAATAACGTAAATCTTCAGGAACCTTATAACGCATCTCTTCTGCTACTCTAAAAAAATGGTCAACAGAATTCTTACTAGTCAAGATAATCGCTGTATAATTATTCAAATCAATTTTTTGAGCGCGAACCTCCTTAGCAGGCACTCCTTCTACATGAATAAAGGGTCTAAAATCAACTTTTATTTTATGCTTATTTTGTAAATCAAAATAAGGCGAGTTCTCAACTTTTGGCTCAGGTTGCGATACTAAAATCGTTTTCACTTTCATAGTCAAAAAATGTTGTTTTGTACAATTATGCTTTACCTATTTACAATGTAATAATACATAAAAAAATACGGTGCAATTTCCAGGGCGCAAATATACAAAATAAAATAAAACAACTTCCTTAAAAGTAAATTTTGATAATTTCGCAATGACACAAGATAAGTTACTGCATTTATTATTAAAATTATAGCCAAAACTCCGAGAATAACATACTGATTCATTAAATTAGTATAATATAACACCATATCAACAGGTAGCAACAACATACCTAAATAGGTTCTATAACTTACTTTAAAGAGATTAAACTGTTCAATAAAAAGCTCTGTATCAAATGAAGTAGCAATAATTTTTTCTATTAAATATTTTGACAAAACGAAAAACGTCAAAAAAGTAACAATCTGAATAAAACTTATCCAATTAGTCTTGGTTGTATATCCATAATAAGACAGCACTAACTGAATAAAGAAGGAAAACGAAATTAATTGTACAAAAAACAATAAAATCGTGAACCAAGTCATTAAGTTACTCGGATCCTTATATATTTTTATATACTTATTATTAAATAATAACCTAACAAAATCAGTAAAGCGTTTTTCAAAAACCGCCTTAGTAATCGTTACAACCCCTATAGCTACAATAAAAACTATAGTAATCCAATTTTTATTCTCTACAATTCGAGGAATTAACTCATAGTCATTCATAGCACAAAATTACAAAATTTTCATTCCCTTTATCGAATTATAAACAATTTAGGACGCACATAATTTAAAAAGATTATTTTTGCAGCACAATTCAATACACTTATGCAGGACTCCATCGTTATCATCCCTACTTACAACGAAATAGAAAACATTGATGCCATTATTCGAGCTGTTTTTGCTCTACCAAAAAAATTTGATGTACTAATCGTAGACGATAACTCTCCAGACGGTACTGCTGATCATGTAATTAAGTTACAAAAAGAATATCCTGAAGCATTACATCTTGAAAAAGAAAAGGAAAAGCAGGATTAGGAACTGCTTATGTACATGGTTTTAAATGGGCTATCCAGCATCATTATGATTATATTTTTGAAATGGATGCTGACTTTTCTCACAATCCTAACGACCTTGAAAAACTTTATGAAGCCTGCAAGTCACAAAATGCGGGCATGTCTATTGGTTCTCGATACATTACGGGTGTAAATGTTGTAAACTGGCCTTTAAATCGTGTTTTACTTTCTTATTTTGCTTCTGTTTATGTTCGAATGATTACTGGTATGCAGATTCAAGATGCCACTGCTGGTTTTATATGCTATCAACGTCAAGTTTTAGAAAAAATAAATCTGGACAAATTAAAATTTACAGGTTATGCGTTTCAAATAGAAATGAAATACAGAACTTTTGCCAATCATTTTAAAATCATAGAAGTACCTATTATTTTTACTGATCGTACTAAAGGCGAATCTAAAATGAGTGGTGCTATTATACGTGAAGCTATTTTTGGCGTTATCATGTTACGACTACGAAAAATGTTTAATCTACTATAAAAAAACAATACACAATGAACACTATTTTAATTAAAAACGCTCAAATAGTAAATGAAGGTCAAATTTTTAAAGGAGATGTTTTAATTGAAAACGAGTTTATTATAGACATTGCTGAAAACATTATTCCTCAAGAACACTTTCAAGTTATTGATGCCCAAAACAATTATTTAATTCCTGGTGCTATAGATGATCAAGTTCATTTTAGAGAACCTGGATTAACCCACAAAGGCACTATAGCTTCTGAATCTAGAGCAGCAGTAGCAGGCGGTATAACAAGCTTTATGGAACAACCTAATACGGTACCTAATGCTGTAACACAAGAATTATTAGAACAAAAATACGTAATAGCTTCTCAAACTTCTTACGCTAACTACTCCTTTATGATGGGAGCTACTAATGATAATCTAGAAGAAGTTTTAAAAACGAATCCACGTAATGTAGCTGCTATCAAAATTTTCTTAGGTTCTTCTACTGGTAATATGCTAGTGGATCGTGAAGAAGTACTTGAAAAAATATTTAGTAATACGAACATGATCATTTGTGTTCATTGTGAAGATGAAACAACTATCCAAAACAACTTGGCTACTTATAAAGAAAAATATGGTGACAACATCCCTATGGACTGTCATCATTTAATCAGAAGCGAAGAAGCTTGTTATATTTCTTCTTCAAAAGCCATTGAGTTAGCTAAAAAAACAGGTGCTCGTTTACACATATTCCATCTTTCTACTGCAAGAGAAATGGAACTTTTTGACAATTCTATTCCTTTAGAAGAGAAAAAAATAACTGCAGAAGTTTGTGTTCATCATTTATGGTTTACTAATAAAGATTACGCTGAAAAAGGGACTCTTATTAAATGGAATCCTGCCGTAAAAACAGCAGCAGATAAAGACGCATTATGGAAAGCCTTACTTGATGACCGCATTGATGTAATTGCTACAGATCATGCTCCTCACACTGCAGAAGAAAAACAAAACTCTTACACAAGTGCTCCTTCTGGTGGTCCTCTTGTACAACATGCTGTGGTTGCTCTGTTTGAAGCTTTTCACGAAGGAAAAATTTCAGTAGAACGTATTGTTCAAAAAATGGCACACAATCCTGCTAAATTATTTCAAATAGACCGTCGTGGTTTTATAAAAAAAGGATATTACGCAGATTTAGCTATTGTAAATACAAATGCTCCTTGGACTGTTTCTAAAGACAATATTTTATACCAATGTGCTTGGTCTCCTTTTGAAAATTACACTTTTAAATCCAAAATAACACATACTTTTGTAAATGGTCATTTAGTTTATGAAAACAATCAAGTAAAAGACCTTCAAAAAGGAAAACGATTAGAATTTAACCGATAGATAACTAAAATACACTTATAAAATGAATAAAATAGCTTGCTTTTTCTTAATTATCTTTTTTATTTCTTGTCAGAATTCTACCATTAAAAAGCCTGACAATTTAATAGATGAAGCAACTATGGAAAAAATAATATACGATTTGGCATTAATCCAAGCTATAAAAGGACATGATGCCAAATTGCTTCCAAAAAATCAAATTGATCCTTTAAAATATGTATATAAAAAGTATCGTATTGATAGTTTACAACTAGTAAATAGCAATAAGTATTATTCTTCTGATATTCCTACTTATAAAAAAATGTATGACAATGCTATAGGAAAAATAAAAACGGAGAGGCTTAAAATAGAAAAACTATATCAAGCAAAATTAAAAAAGGAAAAGTTAAAAAGACCTCAAGCTAAAAAACATAATTCTCTTAATTAAAATCATTTAAAACAAGATGAATTATGTTTTAAGTAATCCTGAATTCTTGTAAACTCAAAACCCAATGTTTCTTTAGTTTTAGAATGATCATAATAATCTGTCGTTTGCAAAGTACGAATTAAATCTTTAGAGAAAACCCTCGTTTTTCCAAATACGCCTAAAATCCAATCAAAAATATAAGCTAATCTTAGAGCATTCTTTTCAACTAAAATAGTTGGTTTTTTAACCTTTAATCTATCCGCTATTAAGTTTGTTATTTCTTGGTACGACAAAGTTTCAGATACCGCTATAAAACGTTCTCCTACAATAGTGCTTTCCATTAGTTTCATCATGATATGAACTACATCGTTTACTGATACAAAACCAGTACCTCCTTTCGTATAAAAAGGAATTTGAGAAGCTACTTTAGTATAAATATCTCCACTTCCTTCTCTCCAAAAAAAAGGACCTAAAATAACCCCTGGATTTATGACAACTACAGGCAATCCTTCTTGATAAGCACGCCATACCTCTATTTCTGCCCCATATTTAGAAATAGCATAATCACTATGTGACAATTCTGGGTTCCACTCTGTTTTTTCTGTTATTACTCTTTCATATTCTTTTAAATCACCTAATGCTGCAATAGAACTTACATAACATAGTTTTTGTACTGCAAAATCAATACTAAGGTTAACTATATTAGCCGTGCCTTCAACATTTATTCTTCTCAAATTTTCTTCTTGTTTTGGGTCAAAAGAAACTAAAGCAGCGCAATGATAAACTTGAGTTACGTTTTGAAAAGCTTTTTCTAAAGCAGGAAGATCTAATACATCGCCTAAGACCCAATCTATTTGATCAAACTGAGATTTTTTGTTATGATATTCAAATACTTTTTTAACTCGTTCCTTGTTTTTTTCTGTACGAAACAAGGCTTTTACTTTTTCCCTGAGTTCATCAGGTTTAAAATTAAATGTGAACCTACTAATCCTGTTGCACCTGTAACTAAAATCATGATTCAAATATAAAAAAGATTGTTAAGGATTCCTTTATTTTCTTTAGAATAAAATATTCAAATGTCCGTAATAAGGTAAAAAAAGCACTTAAACGATTTGATTTTTCTTCCCAAACAGACTTTAGTATTTTTATTTAAACAAATTAAAAAACTATGTTAAAAAGATCTATTTTAATCGAAAACAAATGTACTGTGTTAACAAAAAACAATCAGTTACACATTAAAACAGCGGAACGTGAAAGTACTATTCCTATAGAAGATATTGGCTGTATAGTAGTAGATCACCCAGAAATTTACCTAAGCATTCCTGCTCTAAATTTATTAATTGAGAACAACTCTGCGGTTATTGTTTGTCATAAAAATCATTTACCTAACGGTCTTTTTTTAAATTTAAACAGTCATCATATCCAGCAAGAGATTTTTAAAGCACAAATAGAGGCTAGTATCCCATTAAAAAAACAATTATGGCAACAAACGATTATTGAAAAAATAACCCATCAAGGATTATTACTTGAAAAAATAACGGGTAAAAAAATTCATTTGGATTTTTAGCATCCAAAGTAATGAGTGGTGATAGCACTAATATGGAGGCTGTAGCAGCTAGCCAATATTGGAAAGCGTTTTTTGATTTTGATTTTAAACGAGAACGTTTTGGTGATTATCCGAATCATTTCTTAAACTATGGTTATGCTATTTTAAGGGCCGCTACAGCTCGTGCGCTTTCTGGAAGCGGATTATTAAATACTTTAGGCATTCATCACAAAAGCAAATACAATGCGTTTGCGCTAGCAGATGATATTATGGAACCTTTTAGGCCTATTGTTGATGAAAAAGTTTTTGAAATTATACAAAACTATCCTGATCAAGAACTAACGACGGCAATTAAATCTGAAATTCTTCAAATTTTAACCAGAACGGTTTATTTTAAAGAAGAGAAAAGTCCTTTAATAGTAGGATTACAAAAAACAGCCTATTCCCTACAAGGTTGTTTTATTGGAGAGCGGAAGAAAATAAAATATCCTAAATTATGGAACTAAATGGTTATCGAATTATGTGGTTATTTGTCTTTTTTGATTTACCAACGGATACCCAGAAGGATCGCAAAAATGCTTCTTCATTTAGAAACAATTTACTTAAAGATGGATTTAATATGATGCAGTACTCAGTATACATACGGCATTGCGCTAGTAGTGAAAGTGCTGACGTACACGAAAAACGCATTTATAAACTTTTGCCTCCATTAGGCAAAGTGAGTATTTTACGGATTACGGATAAGCAATTTGGTAACATTCAAAACTTTTGGGGCAAAACAGAGGTTCCTACCGCACCACAACCCTCTCAATTAGAATTATTTTAGAAACAAAAAAATGCTTCAATCTTGCTTAATCAAAGCAAAAAGAAGCATTTTTTAAAACGATATTTTAAACTAATTCTTTTAATATCAGAAGATTACACCTCAACTAATATCGTGTTTTCTAATCTTTAATCAAACCACAACTAATCGATATCTTTACTTAATTTATAACCCAATATCGTGTTTTCTAATCTTTAATCAAACCACAACTTCACTTTTCCGTTAGTAGTAGTATAATCCAATATCGTGTTTTCTAATCTTTAATCAAACCACAACGGACATGGAGAATCAAGGATATTGCACCAAAATATCGTGTTTTCTAATCTTTAATCAAACCACAACACAGACTTAGTAGTTTATGGAAATTATACTAATATCGTGTTTTCTAATCTTTAATCAAACCACAACTACGTTTGGGCATACAATGGATAGAAAAAAATATCGTGTTTTCTAATCTTTAATCAAACCACAACTCTGACTCAAGGTACGATATTACAGGAAGAAATATCGTGTTTTCTAATCTTTAATCAAACCACAACTGGATTCTTCGATCAGTAATTTTTTCGTTAATATCGTGTTTTCTAATCTTTAATCAAACCACAACTCATTATCACAGTATTGTAATAACTTTTTTAATATCGTGTTTTCTAATCTTTAATCAAACCACAACCCTTTTAATTTGAACGTATCGTTTAAAAGTAATATCGTGTTTTCTAATCTTTAATCAAATCGACCAACGGGAGATTCACAAACACACCTCTAACAAATAGTAACTAGGTGTTTGTAAACCATTTTAGTAAGATATTGATTTAGAAGATGGAATTAATATCGTGTTTTCTAATCTTTAATCAAACCACAACCATTATTAGGCTTTGTCAACCCCATAGCAGAATATCGTGTTTTCTAATCTTTAATCAAACCACAACTAATTGTTATTGTTTCATTTTGACTGTACAAATATCGTGTTTTCTAATCTTTAATCAAACCACAACTAATTAAAATAATTCTTTACGAGCTTTACTAATATCGTGTTTTCTAATCTTTAATCAAATCGACCAACGGGAGATTCACAAACACACCTCTAACAAATAGTAACTAGGTGTTTGTAAACCATTTTAGTAAGATATTGATTTAGAAGATGGAATTAATATCGTGTTTTCTAATCTTTAATCAAACCACAACTTGCTCTCTGCTGAAATTCTGTGTTTTTCAATATCGTGTTTTCTAATCTTTAATCAAACCACAATGCCTACTAACGACTTGTTTATGGCATCTATAATATTGTGTTTAGCTCCTCTGAATCTCGCAAGCTCGATTTCTAATTTTTATGTCAAAGAACAAATGTTATTGTTTTTAAATTTTTTGTAGTTTTCCCGAAGGTAAAACTTTAAAATCAATTCCTTCTACAAAAGCAATAAATTGATTGTGATTCATTTTTCTTGTTGGTTTGTTTTCTCCTAATTTAAAAATTCCATCAGGCTTAAAGTTATCTTTTTTAATGTCATCTGCTTTTCTCGCTTCTTTAAAATGTCTAAGCACAATTATTCCAAATTCATATAATTTTCCTGAAACTATTTGTCTTTGAATAGATAAACCTTCGATTATGTATATTCTTTCTTTAAAATCAATTATTTCAGAAATATCTTTAGGGTTTTCAATAGTTTTATCATAAAAAACAACATGTTGACCTCGTTTTAAAACCACGTCTTTATTATTTCTTTTTTCTATAGGAATTAAAATCTTTTTGCCTTTTATTTCTTTTTCTTTATGTAATGGATAGTAACCTTGACCTTGTTTTATAAGTTTTGCTAAATTAAAATTGTTAATTAATTCAAATTCTCTTTTTCCATCAAGTTCATAAATAGCCATAGCATAATTTTCATCGTTTTGACCATAAACTTTCTGTTTGTGTTCGTGTTTCGATTTTGATACAGCACTATGCTCTTTAATTTCTAAAGGATTTTTTACTGAATTAGCATAAATTCTTACTTTGTTTATAGGAACTTGTTTTGCTTCATTCATCCAAACTTTTTTATTTTCTGCAAACTTGTTTTTTTGTTGTGGATTTGAAGACAATAAAAGCACTTTGTTTGCTACTGCTTCTTTTACTTTTTGTTTTACTATTTCATCGACAATATTATCAATATCATTTGTTTTTAAGCTTTCTAAATCTTTGCGAATTACATAGCGAATTTCATCTGAATTTAATGGATTTTTGATTGCTCCATAAATACTGTCTTGATGTAATGATCCTCTTATTGTATCGCCTTGTTGTAGTCGAGGTATTTTATTGCCTTTTTCATCAAGTTTATAAATAAGTTTGCCATTTGCATCTTTTTTAGGGGTTAGTTTACCGTTTATATCTTTTTCAATCTCGGCTATATATTGTTTTTTACCTCTTATGCGAAGAATCTTTTTAGCTTGTTTTTTTACATTATCAGGGGTATAATGAGACACTAAAATTTCTTCTTCAATTTTTGCAATATCTTCTTTAAAAGTTTTCCAAGGTTTGGCTTGTTCAATAATGGCTTTTGCGGCTTTTTTATCTTGCTCTTCTTCCAGTCGCCAAGCATGTGCTAGTAGATCGTATTTGTCTTTAGGCATGCAAGCAATAGTTATGGCATCTATAGTATGATGAGTATGTTTGCTTCTGTCTTTTTCTTTGTATTGTTTTAATCCATTTTCATCTTTATAGCTTTCTTGAATACCCCAAAGCTTCCTAAATTCGGCTACTGCTCCTCCTTTTACACTTTCTACTCTTTTAAAATACGACTTTAAATAGGCTTGTGCATATTTCGTTATAATGCCTGTATCAGGGATTTGGCTATTTTTAAAGCCTACTTTAGGTTCTTCCCAAATAAAACGATCATATTTTCCTTGAATATAATCTCGTTTTAAAGTAAGGTAATGTCTTCTTCTTATGCTTTTATCTTTTGCTTCTTTTGTTGAGGCCGATTTGATAGATTTAGAAATAGCATCAATTTGCCTAGATAATTCATCTGCTTGTTTTTTCCAATGTGCAATTCTTGGTAAAATTTCATTATAGTTTGCTAATTCTATAGGCATTTTTTGTTTTTTTATTTCCCTATTAAATCGTTGACTACAAAGTGTTTTGTTCATTTGAGAATTGTCTTGCGATATACTTCTAGGGATAGTATGTTCTATATCATAAGCAGGATTACTACCTATTATATCGCATATACTTATATTTTTGCCTGTCTCATATATTTCACATTTGTTTTGCTCTAACCATAGTTGGTATCGTAAAATATCTTCTTCTGTAGGGTTTACCTCTTTATGACACTGTTCAAAATATAATTTCTTAATTTCCTTTATAGCTTCCTCTTTAAATTTTTTATTTTCATTTTGAAAATCCTGAATGCCTTTTCGTTTGTTAGCGTCGTTTAATTCACGTGCCATTTCGATATGGATACGAGTATTTTCATCAATTTGCTCATTGATAATTAAAGTATTTAATACCTTGCGTAATTGATGTAAAGCACGCATTGCCATAGGGTTCTTTATAGAATTTGTTAAAGGACTTCCTAAAACTATTTTATCATTACCATTTTCATCTTTTATTATTTTCTTTTTAAAAACTTCAATATCGGATGGGTGGTACAATTTTTTTAATTTTTCAGGATGGCTACAAAATATTTGTCCTTCTTGATTTTCGCCTTTTAGAAACGCTACTACTTTTTCATCTAATCGTTCTATTTTGATGAATTTTTGTTGTTTTAATTGTTCGATTAGTAAAGTAAATAAATCCTTGAAGATTTGGTTTTGTTGTTCCTCATTTTCAATTTCATGTGCTTTGTAGAAACGGACCAATTTTTTTCTTAAATCGGTTGCAAAACTAGGTTCAGCTTCAAGGGAATAACATACTTTTTTACCTTGTTCATCCTTTTTATTGTATTCTTTCAATAATCCGTTAACGATTTCTAGTCTGTTTTTTTCTAAGGTATATTCATCTACTAACTCGATTATTTTTGTTTGAATAGAGTTACGTTGTTCTATGTCTTTCCAGATTTCCTGATCTACAATATTCTCAATATTAGCCATAAATACCGCATGTGAATAAAGCAATCCTTGTTCTAAATAAGGTAAGATTTTAGTAATAGCTGCTAAGCTTAAACTAGCAAAATCTTTTTTTAGTTTTGTTTTACTAAAAGCTTTGGCATTTTTGCTGTCTAATTTTAATTTATCTATGGCAAAATCATATAGATAACTATCAGAGGTTGAAACGGCTAGTAAATGCCAAAGATCTTTATAATTTATATTTTTAGTAACTTCTTCTTTTTAGCATTGAATGTGGTATAAGTAATGGTTTTTGTTTTCCAGTCTTCACCCATCGCATTTTTTATAGCTGTTGCTACTTGACAAGCTGGGACAGTATCTGTTAACTTATAATTAAACCAATAAAAGAATTCGTCTTTTTTTGAGGATTTATAATATCCAGCAGAGGCTCCTTTTTCTATTAATTCTTTGGCTAAAACTTCAAAATTAAAATCGTTTTTTCTGTAAAATTTTGGAACTAATTTTAATTTCTCTTCTTGGGTTAAAAAACGCATTGTCTTTTCACTTTGCGTACCTATTTTTATAGTATTCAAATAAGCCCACATTCTATATTCTTCATAATCAGGGTGCGAAATAGCACAGCGTGACTTTGTTTTTTCAAAAGAACATTTCCCAATTAATCCTTTTTGTGATTTTAAAGGTCTTTGAAAGAAAATAGCGCGATATAAATCTTTTGCTAAACCTGTAAACTTTTTTTCAGGTATTTTTTGATCGTTGTCTATGCCTTGAATGCCTTGAACTTGACAAATAGTTATAAATTCTTCTAGATAATGTTCCTCACGAGAAGTGTATTGATCTCTAATTTTTCCTTTGTTATATAAGCTGAAAAAGTATTGTCCCAAGGTTTTAAAATTGCCTTGTTCCATAGCAAGTGATAAGTCCTTTATGGCACCTTTTACTTTTCCTAAATCTTCTTTTTTATTGAGTCGGGCAATAAGTTCTTCTTTACACTTTGTAATATCAGCTTCATTCTTTTTTGTTATGGTAACTAACGAATTATATAAAGTCTTTAATTTTTTCTCTCCTTCATCTAGCTCCTTTTTAAAACCGCCTTTTTCCGTTTCGTCTATAATTCCAAGATTGTTATAATAATTCTTTAATTCATCAAGAATAGCAGTAGGGGTATCAAGATCTTCTATTAAATTTTGAATTTGTGGATTATGTTCTTCATAAACGCCTTCGGCAGATGTATCTAATCGATTACTCAAAAAACCTCTTCGTTGCGCTATATGATATAAGGCCCTACCTAGTTCGTACAAAGCCACTTTTTGTTTACTCGCTACATCTCTAAAATAATAAGGATTTTTATTTTCGTTTTCACTGGTTCGTAACCAATTAAGGAATTCAGGGTTTAAGGGGTACTCTTTAAAACCTGATTTTTTCCAGTTATCTACTTCCTCAACAGAAAGGGGACACATTCCATTTATGGCTAATACTTTTAACGTTTCGTATTTTCTTAACTTTCTACGGTATTTTATTTTTCGTGCACTTCTATACCCTGTTCTTTCGGCAGCTCTTGAACTTTCTATTCCTTTTTCAGTTTTTACTCCTTCCGAGAATATTCGAACACCTTTATCAATAATTTGTTTTATTCCGTCATTTTCATCCTCTCTAATTGCCCAACCAATGCTGTTAGTTCCCAAGTCCAACCCTAGTATTTTTGTCATAGTTTTTCAAGTTGTTTATAAGGTTTTAAATATAAAAAAACATTTTTTTATAAAATACGGAAAACCATATACTTTATAATTTTTTTTTATTTAAGTTTGTATCAGATAAAATTATTCTAATCTTTAATCTTATCACAATAAGGCTATATGCCGTAGAGAAATCTAAAATCCCGCGTACTCCGTGGGATTTATTTTTTAAATCTTTAATCCAGATTACGCATTAGGAATTTCCTTTGTCAAGTCAATAGGATCATCCCAAATGCTTTCGAACCATTTTCTTCGTTTTTTTATTAGAGCTATTCTTAATTTTATAGTATCTCCAACTTTTTCAAAATAAGCTCCTACAGTAAAAGTTCTATATCTTAGTGTGGACAAAGTTTTTTGAGTTTTTTGAGTTTTTTCTTGTAATACAAAAATTTTAAATAAAGACATTAAATTATAAGCTATCATAGAAAAAATTAGAGCGGCTTCGGTTGGAAAAAAATCTTTAAGGTTAAAACTTTCAGCTCCAAAATCTGATTTTAATTCTTTAAATTCTATTTTCAGCATCACCTCTTTGTCTGTAGTTTCTCCATACATCTGTTGCGGCATATTCTAGATTAGTAACATAAGCTGAGTATCTATAATTTCTATGTAGTTTATCTTCTGGAAATAAACTTAATGTTCTTCCTGCAGCATTTGGGCGCTCGGAGATTTTTTGTCTGACAATTACAATTCTTCTGTTTTTATCCCAAGAATTTGCTTGATATTCTTTGTCACAAATTTCTATTCCATCATCCACACCTATCCATAAATCTTGCTTGTTAATAAGGTTTTGAATAGGGTGTGTAAAGCGAACAGCAATAATATGATTAAGTTTTTTTTGTTCTAAATAATCCAAAATGTCTTTTTGAAAAAATCCGCTATCTAACTGAACTAGACCTACTTTTTTAGTTCCAAAATTAGCCATAGTATCCTCAAAAAATCCAATAAAATTATTAGTAGAACTAGTATCACCACTTCTAAGCCAAAAATTAGCAACCCTTTTTACATCATTAACAAAAGTAATAATAGGATGATGACTCTTTCTACCTTTTTCTTTGGGCTATATCCTTTTTTAGCACCTTCTTGTATGCCGTAACGTGTCATGACTGATGAATCAATATCAAGAGTAAAGTAGTTAATATTCACATTTTGAAAAAACCAACTAAAAAAATATCGTGAAACTTCTTGATTTGTAGCTTGTGTAAATTTGGAAAAATAACGCTTGTAAAGATCTTGTGCAGGTGTTTGTGACCAGCCCAAAATATCTCCTAAGGCTCTATCGGCACGAGTAACTTCTGTATGTAAAAATCGATTCGCTCCACACCAAATGCTAGTAATAAATGATTCTAAAATTACGGAAATATCATATCCTTGATTCGAGTTTTGAGTGGGTAAGGAATTACAATCGTCGATATGAGTTTTGAAGTTGATTTTATCTAACATTTGCTTCAGAAAAAACATTCCGCCCCAAGGTGTAATCTCTTTATTGGTAAAGGATAATTCAAATTTCATAACTTCAATTTCTCTAACGCTACGCGTTAAAATTATTACACTAAAATTACCTTTTTTTTCTAATGCGTAATCTGGGTTTATTTCAACTAACTCTTGTCAACCCCTTAGCCCACATTTTAAAAACAAAAACACAAACAAGAAAAGCAGGAGCTCACATTATTTTCCTATCCCTTTCCATAATCCCCCTCTTGGAAAATACAAGACACAATCTTTATAATTAAATAGATTAACACTCCGTATAATCTGTGTGGATTTTTTTTAAAATATTTTTTCCGCACAAAGTTGTGTAGTTTTTTTAAAAATTTTTTTCCACACAACTTTGTGTAGTTTTTTTAAAAAATTTTTTTCCGCACAAAGTTGTGTAGTTTTTTTGAAAATTTTTTTTCCACACAACTTTGTGTAGTTTTTTTTTGTGAAAAAAATTTCCACACAAAAAAATTCAGTAAGCATACAAAAACATTGCCCCATCAATAGACTGAACCCAAATTACGCAACAGACTTTGCAATGCAGAACAAAAGAGCCAAAAGAGGAATATGAACCGTAATTTTCTCCACTGCGTTACGCTTCAGGGCTATGCTTTCAGCACATTGCTCCTCGATTACTATGATAAAAGCAAATAATTTTTAGGTAGGCTTTATTTTCTTTGACAAGTTTAGCTAAACAACTACTTTCTGCTGTTATAATTACTTTGAGAGTATGCAGTTAAGTATGAAGGCTAATCTCAAAAAAAACTATCTTGATGAGTATATTTCTAACTGTTTTTAATCATTATATTAGGAAAAACAATACAAAATGCGAAGTACATATTTTTAAATTGTTTCAATAATAATAATAAATACGATTAAGATAGGTTCGCCTATTTATGAGTTGTAGGCAATTTTTACCGAACAGCATCCAAACAAAAACCACCTGACATTTTACTGACAAGTGGTTTAATATTTTAGGAGGAATTTAAAGCTTAATAGGCATAGACCAAGTATGGCAAAGCACTTTCCAGACAGAATTTTCTAAAATCCAAGTGACAGAATAGTTTCCCTCACCTGTTACTTTTTGACTGACTAATTCAACATCTTTAAATAGACCAAATTCAAAAGCCAAATTTTCAGAAATAATTAAATTTTTTGCTTCAAAAACAACATCAACTTTACCTAACCCACCTTTCATAAAATCAAGAATATTATCATTTCCTTGAATTGTCGGCTTGTTTGGTGGAAAAATCAAAGCATTTGTTGAATATACATTTTTAAAAACTTCTGCATCGGCATTGTGCCAAGCATCAGTCCAAACTTGCATTGTTGGTTTTTGCATTATCTTAATTTTTACGTTGAAAATAAGTAAAACCAGCATCTGTTCCACCGCCACCAAGTGCAATCGCAATATTCAAATGAGCTATTGCTTCTAAATGACGAGCATTTTTTATACCACCTACAATTAATCCATTAAAACCAGCATCATTAGCCAATTTTTTAATTGTATTGGCAGCTTCTACATCATCAGACGCAATAAATGCAGTTAGTTTTTGACCCTCAAATTGTTGTTTGTTGGTTTTCATTACATCAGCAAAAATGGTATTGAATGCTTTTACCACTTTACTTTCTGGCAGTAATCTTGCAGTTTGCTCACCACCACTGTCTTCTCCTAAAAATAATGGAGACCAATCGGCAATATTGATAGCATTTGTAATATCTACAACAATTTTTCCTTTCAGAATTTCTTTATTTGCTGACAAAACATCGTTCATCGCAGAAAAAGGAATAGCAAAACAAACGACTTCTCCAAAAGAAATCGCATCTGAAACAGATAATTGATTGTCATTTGGATTTTGAGTTCCATATTTTACTGAATGACCAGCATTTGCAAATAAATTTCCTAAACTTGATGCTACATTTCCAGCACCGATAAAACTAATATTCATATTTTTTGAATTAAATTAAAATGAGTTGCAAAATTAGAATGGTATAGTTACTTTTGCAAGTAGTTACAAAATTGTATGGTAGTTACCAAAAAGTAAGTATATTAAATGAGAAAAGAAAATTCGGTAAATTTAGAAAACGAACAGGCGTTAGAAATTGAATGTCCGTTTATATATGCTTTGTCGCTTATGGGAAAGCGTTGGAAACCTGCTATTCTTTGGAAAATGACTGAAGGCTGTTACAGGTTTGGGGAATTTAAACGAGAAATTCCACAAATAAGTGAAAAAATGCTTACTCAACATTTGAGAGAATTGGAAATAGACGGACTTATCACAAGAACAATTTATCCAGAAATGCCTCCAAGAGTGGAATATGCTTTGACCACATTAGGCTCTTCACTTCAGCCTATTTTAGAACAACTGAATAATTGGGGAGAAAAAGCGAAGAAAACAAAATTGAAAAAATAAAACTGCCTACAACAGCAGTTTGGCAAAATGGCGGGTTCAGTGCTAAATTGAACATTTGGTTTTCAAATGAACATTAGTGCTAAATTGAAAGTATGTGCTTCAAATTCCGCCACATCGCCAAGCCGCAAAACGTTACCTGATCGTGCCGAGCTACACACTACGGCAAAGCAAAACGTGAAAAAAAGAGAATATGGCAATAAACAAAACTGCAAAAAATATAACAATCGTTGTTAATGGGGAATATAAATCAATTGTTGGTGGAACAAAGGAAGTAATTGCAAACGAAATTAATATTACCGCAACAGAAGGAGACTTAACTCTAATATCCAATAAAAAGATTGTATTAGAAGGTAAAAATGACGGAGTAGTATTTGGTGAACCTAAATTTGTAAAACCTAAAATGATTGATATAGAAGTAACCAAAGTTGAAGGTCCATTTGACGAAGAAAGAAAACCTGTAAAAGAAATTCAAGCTGGTCAATCTTATATGTACAAAGCAATACCTTCAAGAATTCCAACTGATTTTGAGCTAAAATTGCTTAAATGGGCAGTTAAAAATGACAACCAAGAAGTGAAAAATTTACCTGGAGTTGCTTTTAATAATCAATTGGCATCAGATGGAACAATGCCATTAAATATTAGGCTAGCAGATTGTGAAAAAGCAACAATTTTTGCCTACTTTAATGATATTGATGAAAATTCAGGTGTAGAAGTAAATTTAAAAAGTGATGGAGAAATAAAAGAAAACCAAAAAGACACCAATATTGTCATCACAAACAAAAAGGGAACAAAACTCAACCAAATAAAGCACGAATTTGTAAGTGTTGGAGAAAGTATTGCGCAGGTAAAACGAACCACTTCGGCAGGTTTTACAGCATCAGGAACAGTTTTTGTAAGTCAATTCAAATCATCGGTTGCCTCACGTGGAGAAGAAGTTTGGGCATACAAAAACGAACACGCCACTTTTGAAGGTACACTCGAACAAGCCAAAAAAGCTTTCCCCGATGTTGACTTTTCAGGATTAAAACAACCCAAACTAAAAGACACCTTTACTCCCGAATTTAACAAAAGTATTCAAATTCCTAGATATAGTCCTATAAAGTGGGAAACGCTAAACGAATTTGATGCTGAAAAAAATGGAGGGCAACCAACTAATTGGGATGCTTATCTTGATGCTACACAAACTGCACTTGATTTAATCGGTTTAATTCCTGTTGTAGGCGAAGCCGTAGATATTGTTAGTGGAACAATTTCATTGGCAAGAGGCAATTATGGTGATGCCGCGTTAAGTTTTGCCTCTACAATTCCATTAGCAGGAACTGCAATTGGTGCGGGTAAAATTGCAAAAAAAGCTGTAAAAGTTCTTGATAAACTTGAAGACAACAAAGGTGTTTATGATTTGGTTGTAAAAAATGCAGACGATATTCAAGGATATGTTGGGCAATCTAAAAATGTTTTTGAAAGAATAACCCATCACTTCAGTAAATCTGGAAAACTTGGACATACCGTACAAGAAGGAGCAGAAATAATTCATAAAATGAAAGGTTCTACAAAACTGGAACGTGAAATGTATGAGCAATATATTATCTTGCAAAAATATAAAGGGAGTATTTCTAATGGCAAAAGTAAGGGCTTAGCAAAATTGCTCAACAAAGTAAATCCAGTTGGGGGAAGGTATGATTTAAGCACAAAAGCCGGAGAAAAACTATTTAAAGATGAAGCATTAAAAATTGCAAAAAAATATAATTTACCAACTACCTTTGCCTCATTAACATTTTAACCTATGTATTTATCTGGTTTTGCTCAAGCTCCATATTTAATGATTGAACCTGATTCGGATTTAGAAAACATAAATCCTGATTTTTTACAAAACAAATATGATGTGAGATTGTCAGGAGAGTTTGAAAATAATTTTTTGCGAAAATTTATTGATAAATTTAGTAATGTCAAAAATTTAGATATAGGACATCAATATGGTGATGGAGACAATTCATTCATTTATGATTTATCAAATCTTGAGGGTCTTGTTGTTTCATTATATCGAGATTCCGATTTTATTTTAGATTGCTCAAAATTGCCAAAGTCATTATATTCTTTAAATTTAAGTGTTTGGTCAAAAAAGCACATTATTAATATTGAAGCTTTGAATTCTACTAATTTACAACATTTATATATTTCAGATTTTGACGAAAAAGACCTCTCAAAAATAAGCACATTAACTAATCTAAAAAGTTTAACTATAACAAGGTCAAAAATAAAATCCTTAAAAGGTATTGAAACTTTAACAAACCTAAAATCTATTTCTTTTGGTGGTGTTAGAAGTCTAATTGATATTTCAGCTATTTCGGCACTAAAAAATTTAAAATTTTTAGAATTTGACATTTGTTGGAAACTAGAAGATTTCAGTCCTATTGGTGAACTTAAAGAACTTGAAGCTTTAATGCTTTTAGATTGCAAAAACCTAGCTTCAATAAAATTTGTAGAAAAAATGCCTAAACTAGAACAATTGGCTTTTCTTGGAACAACAATTGTCAATGATTACGACATTACACCAGCCAAAAACATTCAACAAGTTTTTGGCTACAATGCAAAATACAATATAAATTATGAAGAGAAAGCAAAAGAACCAGCGCGGAAAAGTTTTAGCACGTTCATAAAATAAATTGCACCATCAGGTAACAAGCGTTACCTGCCATTTTACCGACACCCTGCAAATCATCAACAGACGAACTGACAATTGAACAAAAAACAGTAAATTTGCCTAAATAAATTAGTAAAGTGTAGACAATGGAAATATTTGGAACTGACATACATAAAATTATTCACGGAGACGCTTTGGAGGCCCTTAAAACACTACCAGACAATTCCGTTGACCTTATATTTGCCGACCCACCCTACAACATTGGCAAGAACTTTAACGGACACATTGAAAAATGGAAAACAGAAGAAGCCTATTTAGAGTGGTGCTACGAATGGCTTGACCTATGCATTCAAAAACTAAAACCGACAGGTAGTTTTTATGTAATGACTGCCACGCAGTTTATGCCTTACTTTGACATTTTCTTGCGTAAAAAGTTAGACATACTTTCACGGTTGGTTTGGAGTTACGACAGTTCGGGAGTTCAGGCGAAAAAATATTTCGGTTCTATGTATGAACCCATTTTGTTTTGCGTAAAAGACAAAAGCAATTACACATTTAACGCAAACGATATATTAGTAGAAGCCAAAACAGGAGCAAAACGTAAACTTATTGACTATCGCAAAGCTGTTCCAACTGTTTACAGTTCAGAAAAAGTGCCGGGCAATGTTTGGGAATTTCCAAGAGTTCGTTATCGTATGGACGAATACGAAAACCACCCAACGCAAAAACCAATCGCTTTGCTTGAAAGAATTATCAAAGCAAGTTCCAACGAAGGCGATTTAGTGTTAGACCCATTTTCGGGAACTTTCACAACTTGTTTTGTTGCAAAAGAATTAAACAGAAACTGTATTGGCATCGAATTACAAGACGAATATGTGAAAATTGGGCTGAGACGTTTACAATTAGCTGACGAATACAAAGGCGAAAAATTGCAAAAAGAAATTCGCACATTTGAAACCGAAAAAATCGCCAGTATCAATCAACAAACGTTATTTGAACCCAATGGAACATACATTCACGGCTAACATAAAGACAATTTTAGAACAGCATTTCGGAAAAGACAGCCAAGATATTTTCAATAACAGCCAGTTAATTCAATATCTGAATTTCAAAACCCGTTCGGCAAATAAAGGCTCAAAAGCACGTTCCAGTTTCGCCAACTTGTATGCGATTTATGTTATTCTTGAAGACTACATTGCTAATGGTTTTGATAAACAAAATGGCTACGCAGACTATGAAGGTGCAGCGTTTGTGAAATTATTTACAAGACAAAGAGAATTACCTTTTGGAAGTAAGTTACAAAACCACGCTTTAAACAACCGAATGAACGCAGAGTTTCAGAAGTATTTCCCTGCTTCTGAATTTATTCCCATTTTGCGAAACCTTGAAACCAACAAGTATTGGATAAACGAACATTTGCTAAAAATAAAAATTAGTAAAACGACATACAACATAGCAAGCGTAATTATTGAAATCATTGACGAATACGTTAAGACAAAACAGGATGCTTTTGAACGTTTCATCAAAGCTCTTGAAGAATTTCAGGAAATTGAAAAGTCAGAACCTCAAAAAGTAATTGAGTTTATTAGCAATCTGCTTGCACCCAATGTTGATGCAAGACTTTTTGAAATTGTCAGCTATTCTATTCTCAAATATTACTATCACGACCAACATATTTATTGGGGTTACAAAGTTGATAAACTCAACAAAGAAAACCTGCAACTTTTCAAGACAGGAAGAACAAACGCCAATGACGGTGGAATTGATTTTGTAATGCGACCATTGGGGCGTTTCTTTCAAGTAACAGAAACTTTGGACTTCAAAAAATACTTTCTTGACATTGACAAAATTCAAAAGTTCCCGATTACGTTCGTTATCAAATCAGACGAAACAACTAACGATATTTTGTTGAAGATAAAAGACAACGCAAGCAAAATTTATTTGGTTACAGCTATCGTGGACAAGTATATGAACTGCATTGAAGAAGTCATAAACATTCCGACACTTAACCAACGCTTTGCTGACAGTATAAAATTGGGCTATCTCAAAAACATTTTGGACGAGATTATTACACAAAGTAAAGTTGAGTTTAACTATACAGACACAGACGAAATAGACGACCCCGAAGAATAAAAACGGCAGGTAACAGCTAAGGTTTCGTTGCGTGCAAAGCACGAACAATGAATTGTAATCACTGAACACCAAAACAAAATAGAAACTCAGTGAAGTAAACCTCTGTTGAACGGAACCGATTGCATTCCATCGACTCACTGTGGGAATTTCGAACTAAAAGTTTAATGATATACAAGAGGCACTCTGTGCCTCTTTTTTGAAGTCTGTATTTCGGAAGTTTTTGAGTGTTTTCCTTTGATACTGGGTATCAATACTTGTCTTCTAAGCTGGACAAATGTAACTGATTACGCGAGATTCCTTGGATATGTTGTATTTTAAAAATACGAAAACTCGATTTTTTTAACAAACTATTTTGGCTATATTTGACAGGGTTTGTGAAGTTTTTTCACAGACTGACATTATGTGGTATTTTTAAGACGACAGACAAACCGACAATAAACAATAATAAAGAATATGGCATCACTAAGAGTTTTTGTATCGTCAACTTGTTTTGACTTAGCACCAATTAGAGGGCAAATAAGGACGTTCATTCAAGAAATGGGTTACGAACCCATTATGAGTGATTATAATGATATTCTATATGACCCAAGGATACATACTCATACATCTTGCATAGAAGAAATTGGCACTTGCGATTTGATTATTCTAATTGTAGGTTCAAGATTTGGTGGAAAAGCGATTCCAGAAGCAATTTCAAAAGTTGACTTTGACGCATTGCTTGAAAAATCAAAAAGTGTCGACCACTTAAAGAAAAAAGAAAATATTTCAGTAACACAATTAGAAGTTTTAAAAGCAGTTGAAATTGAAATTCCAATTTTTACATTTATTGACAATAGACTTTGGAACGACCACGAACTTTATGAAAAAAACAAGTCAAAACCCATCTTGAAAGACATTGAATTTCCATCAATTGACAAACCTGAAACTGCTGAATTTATATTTGAATTTATCAATTTTCTTAGGCATAGAACAAGAGGAAACAGTATTAACACTTTTGGTAAATTTGAGGATATAGAACAAACATTAAAGAAACAATGGGCAGGACTTTTTCAAAGGCTATTAAATGAAAGTAGAAGTAAGCAATTAGAATTTAAACGAATTGATATTTTATCAAATCAATTTGAAGACTTAAAAACTGCCATTCTTGCCAGTATTGGAAATACTAATGAGAGAGAAGTTGCAAGAGGTGTAGTTAGGTTTAGACGACTAGTTGATTTCTTGCGAAATGTGCGTTTAACGGACTACTCTCCAATTTTTAACGGAACTATTTCTTGGGAAAAATTCATTAGTAATGAGGTAGAAATAAACCAAATAATAGACCTAGATAACATTGCTCCAAACTCAAATAGACACTTGAGATACAGAACATTGATGATTAAATCTGACAATACATTTTATGGAATTAGATTTGGAAGAGATTATCTTGACGAATTGGCTTTAGAATTTGAAGCATTCAACAATTTACCAACGGAAACAAAAATATAATTTTTGATGCATTATCAGAAATGAGAGGTGGGCTAATGATTGTTAGGTACCATCGTGAAGACTATAGAGAATATTTAGACAAACTTCAACAAGAATTTATCACGAACAGACAATTATTTGAAAACGAAGATGGATCTGCTGAAGGTTAGAAAAACGCCACATAACAGCTAAGGTTTCGTTGCGTGCGAAGCACGAACAATGAATTGTAATCACTGAACACCAAAACAAAATAGAAACTCAGTGAAGTAAACCTCTGTTGAACGGAACCGATTGCATTCCATCCACTCACTATGGGAATTCTATGGTGCTTATTTACTTCGTCAGTTCGCTCCTTCGAGTTCGGGTGAGGCTCACCACTCACTTTGAGTTGTTTTTCAAGGAGTTCATATCTGATTTTGTTTTGTTGTAAACGTGCTATTTTTTGTTGAATATTGTTGATTTTAACTACATTCTCTTTTTCATCATTTTTTTCTAATTCATCCAAATATTCTTGGGTTTTGGTGTCGATATAAGCCAAGTGTTTATTGATTTTCTTTTGATTAAAATTCGATTTTTTGCCATTGTGTGCTCTAGATTTAGTCCCATCAATAGCAATGGTTTCACCAGCAATTAAATCTACATCTTTTAAAAAAGAAAGAAATAGTTTAAAGAGTTTCTCGAGTACTTTAGGATTTTCTTTTCTGAAATCAGAAATGCTGTGATAGTTAGGGCGAATATCAGCTAAAAGCCACTGCATTTCAATATTACGAATGCATTCTTTTTCTAACTTTCTCGAGCTACGTATCCCATTTAAATAACCGTATAAATAGATTTTAAGAAACACTTCAGTCTTGAAACTGGGACGGCCTTCGGTTTTTAAAATAACAGGCGTAAATCCAATTTTTTCAAGATGAAGTGATTTAAACTTTTTAAAAATAAAAAAGCAATTCAAAAAATGTAATTTATATTTACTAATCAACAAGTTACAAAAAGATGAATTGCTCACTTTCAAAATTAACAAAAAACGAATTAGAAAACTATATTTTGCCCTTTATTCCTAAAAATAAAAGAGGCTTTCCCCGTAGTTTCAACTCACTAGATATTTTTAAATGTATTGTTCATAAATTAAAAACAGGATGTCAGTGGGATTCCTTATTTGTTGATATAGAAAGTTTTAAAGTTCCTTTTTCTTGGCAAACAGTTTACTATTTTTATAGAAAATGGTGTAAGCAAGGTGTTTTTGAACAAATGTTTAGCACGTATTTAGAAATAAAAAGGATAAGCTTGATACCGAAAAATTGAACCTCGATGGAACCCATAGTTTAGTCAAAAAAGCAGCTGAAAGTTCAGAATATCAATATCGAAAAAAAGGTAAAACTTCTAATGTTTTAATTATGACTGATGGTAGGAGAATTCCAATAGCAATAGGAACTATTTTAAAAGGCAACCATAATGATTTGTTTTGTATCGTTCCTCAATTTTCAAAAAAGGTAAAAGACTTAAAACTCAAAGGGATTTATCTTCAAAACAGTATCTTAAATTCAGATAAAGGTTTTGATAGTAAGAAGTTTAGAAGAGCTTTAATGCGCAGGAATGTTTTACCAAACATAAAGGAAAATAGCAGAAATAGAAAAACCAAAAAACGAGAAAAAAACGTTTTTACAATAGCGCTATTTATCAAAAAATATTTGTTAATGAAAGATGTTTTGCTTGGTTAGATAGCTTTAAAACACTTTTAATTCGTTTTGACAAAAGTGATAAACACTGGTTAAATTGGCATTATTTAGCATTCGCCTTAATTTTGCTAAAAGTTTAAATCAGCTCAATATAAAAAAACATTTTTTTATAAAACACGGAAAACCATATACTTTATAATTTTTTTATTTAAGTTTGTATCAGATAAAATTATTCTAATCTTTAATCTTATCACAATAAGGCTATATGCCGTAGAGAAATCTAAAATCCCGCGTACTCCGTGGGATTTATTTTTTATATAGATTATAAATCTTTAATCCTACTTCGGTAGGACTTTTTTAAAGATTAATAAGTAGCTTAAAAATCTAATTTCTGAATTCTTCAATCTAAATTCTAAAAACTTATCTTTGCAAAAATTTTTTGAATAATGAAAAACTTAATTGCTGAATTACAATGGCGTGGACTGGTACACGATATGATGCCTGGAACAGAAGAACAATTGTTAAAAGAAAGCACGGCAACATATATAGGATTTGACCCAACATCTGATTCACTACATATAGGAAGCTTAGTTCCTATCATTTTATTAGTACACTTACGCAACTTTGGTCATAAACCATTTGCGTTAGTAGGTGGTGCGACAGGAATGATTGGAGATCCATCTGGAAAAAGTAACGAACGTAATCTATTAGATGAAGAAAGCCTTTCTAAAAATGTTGAAGGCATTAAGTCAGTTTTATCTAAATATCTTGATTTTGAAGCTACTGACGCTAATGCTCCTGTATTAGTAAATAATTATGACTGGATGAAAACTTTTTCATTCATAGACTTTGCTCGAAATGTAGGAAAACGCATTACGGTTAACTATATGATGGCTAAGGATTCTGTTAAAAAACGTTTATCAGGCGAAACAGGAGATGGAATGTCTTTTACTGAATTTACTTACCAATTAATTCAAGGATACGATTTTTACCACTTACACAAAACTTATGGTTGCAAACTTCAAATGGGAGGTAGTGATCAATGGGGAAACATTACTACAGGTACTGAATTAATCCGTAGAATGAATGTAGATACAGAGGAAGAAGGAGCTAAAGCTTATGCCTTAACTTGTCCTTTAATTACAAAAGCTGATGGATCTAAATTTGGAAAAACGGAAGGAGGTAATATCTGGTTAACGGCTGACAAAACTTCGGTATATAAATTCTACCAATTTTGGTTAAACACTACGGATGTTGATGCTGAAAAATATATTAAAATATTTACTTTCTTAAATGAAGAGACTATAAATAGTCTTATTGAAGAACATCGTCAGGCTCCTAATTTAAGGGTATTACAACGTAAATTAGCTGAAGAAGTAACGACCTTTGTACATAGTAAAGAGGCTTTAGAAAAAAGCATTGCTGCTTCTAACATCTTGTTTGGAAACTCAACTTCAGAAGATTTAAAAATTTAGATTCTGAAACTTTTCTAGAAGTTTTTGAAGGAGTTCCACAAGCAATAATCTCAAGAACGGATATTGAAGAAGGTATCAATATAGTAGACGTTCTAAATGCTAAAACTGGTTTTTTAAAATCAAATGGTGAAGCACGCAGAGCATTAACAGAAAATTCAATTTCTATTAATAGAGAAAAAGTAACAGAAGAATTTATTCTAGAGACAAAAGACCTTATCAATAATCAATTCGTATTATTACAAAGAGGAAAAAAGAACTACTTTGTTATAAAAATCAACTAAATAGAACATTTTAATTGAGAAAAAGCCGCTTTTAAAAGCGGCTTTTTTTATTAAAAAAACAAAAGATTTAGAAATATTTTCACTAATATTTTACAGTATATATATATTAAATTATTTTTTTTAATAGAATTTGTTATAATTTATTTCATTTTATTAAAAAAATATAAATATATTCGCAGCCATTATTAACACCAACCAACCAATAAAAATGAAAAAGAAACTACTTTCAATTGCCTTATTGGCAACTGGGGTTGTATTGGCTCAAGATGGCATGTGGAAACGTACAAATGCTAACCACAGAAATGTATTAGAGCGTAAAATACAACTTCCTGAAAAGAATCTATTTGACTTAAATGTTGATTTAATCAAAGAACAATTATCTAAATCTTCTAATCGATTTAGTCGTTCTTCTGCAGCAACAATTATTTCTCTTCCAAATTCTGAAGGTAATCTAGAAAAATTTAGAGTTTATGAAAACTCTAACATGGATCCTATCTTACAGGCTAAATATCCTGAAATTCGATCTTATATCGGGATAGGGATTGATAACCCAACAGCAACAGCTTATTTTAGTATGTCTCCGCTAGGATTTAAATCAATGACATTAAGCGCAGGAAAATCTGCATCCTTCATAGAGCCGTACTCAAAAGATTTAAAAACCTATTCCGTTTATAAAAAAGCAGACAAAAAACAAGATTTAAATGCTTTTGAATGCAAAGTAATTGATAAAATTGAACCCAACCTTAGAACTTCAGGATCAAATTTACGCCCTAATGCAGATGATGCCGTTTTAAGAACTTTCCGATTGGCGTTATCTGTAACAGGAGAATACACCGCTTATTTTGGAGGCACCAGAGCACAAGCATTAGCCGCTATGAATGCAACAATGACTCGCGTAAATGGTGTTTTTGAAAAAGATTTTAATGTTAGAATGAATCTAATTGCTAACAATGACGTTCTTATCTATACTAATGCTTCTACTGATCCTTATTCAGTAGCATCTACAGGTGCAGGAGGTGCTTGGAATACAGAACTACAAAATAATCTAACGAATACAATTGGTAATGCAGCTTACGACATAGGACATCTTTTTGGTGCTACAGGCGGTGGCGGTAACGCTGGGTGCATTGGATGTATTTGTGTAGATGATACCTCAAGCACAACAGATAAGAACAAAGGTTCTGGATACACCTCACCTAATGACGGGATTCCTTCAGGAGATAATTTTGACATTGACTTTGTTGCTCATGAAATGGGACATCAATTTGGTGCTAATCACACTCATTCCCATAGTACGGAAAGAAGCGGAGCTAATATGGAGCCTGGATCTGGATCTACCATCATGGGATATGCAGGTATTACTTCTCAAGACGTACAACCGCATTCAGACGCTTATTTCCATGCTTATAGCATTCAACAAGTAACAAACAATGTAAAATCAAAAACTTGTTCCGTAAACACAGCAACTGGCAATGCAATACCAACTGCAAACGCTGGTCTAGATTTTACTATTCCTAAAAGCACTCCTTTTATACTTACAGGTACAGGTACAGATGCTAATGGAGACGCTTTAACTTATATATGGGAACAGTTTGACAGTGCTACTGCTACACAAAGCGGCGCTAGTTCTGCGGCTAGCACTACTAAAACTGCTGGTCCTATATTCAGATCTTATAACCCTACAACTTCTCCGTCAAGATACTTCCCTCAAATAGCTTCAATTTTAACTGGAGCTACTACTACTCAAGGGACAGATATTTTAGTAGAAGCATTACCATCTGTGGCTAGAACAATGAATTTCCGTTTTACTGTTCGTGACAACAGAGCAGGAGGTTCTGCTAATAACTCAGATGATATGATTGTAACCGTAAATGGTACTGCTGGACCTTTTGCTATTACCTCTCAAGGAAGTACGACTTCTTATACAGGAGGAACTACACAAGCAGTAACTTGGAATGTAGCTGGTACAACTGCCAATGGAGTTAACTGTGCTAATGTAGACATATTATGGTCAACAGATAATGGTGCTACTTGGACAGCTATATTAACTGAAACGCCAAATGATGGTACAGAAAATGTAACAATCCCTAATATTGCTACTACTAAAGGTAGAATTATGGTAAAAGGGTCTAACCACATCTTCTTTGATGTTAACAATGCTAACATTACCGTTACAACAGGCTCATCTGACACTACAGCTCCTACAGCCCCTACTACTCTAACAGCTTCTGGAACCACACAAACAACAACCAACTTATCTTGGACCGCTTCAACAGACAATGTAGGTGTAACAGCATATGATGTATATCAAGGATCTACTCTAATTGGATCTACCGCTTCTACCACTTATAATGTAACAGGGTTAACTGCTTCTACAACCTATTCATTTACTGTAAAAGCTAAAGATGCAGCTGGCAATATTTCTAATGCTAGTAATATAACAAACGTTACAACGTCTGCTCCAGCAGCTGACACTACAGCTCCTACAGCTCCTACATTAAGTGCTTCTGGCACAACCGCTACTTCAACTAATTTATCTTGGAGTGGCGCATCTGATAACGTAGGAGTTACAGGATACGATGTTTACCAAGGAGCTACTCTAGTAGGTTCTACCAGTTCTACTACTTACAGTGTAACCGGATTAACTGCCTCTACAACCTATTCATTTACCGTAAAAGCTAAAGATGCAGCTGGTAATGTTTCTAATGCTAGTAATATTATTAGTGTAACCACTTCTTCCAATTCATTTACTTATTGTACATCACAAGGGAACAGCACTTCTGACGAAAAGATAGGTAAAGTTGTAATGGGATCAATTAATAATAGTTCAACAGGGACTATTGGATATGAAAATTTTACAACAAAATCAACTTCTGCTGCAAAAGGTACTGTTCAAACTATAACAATTACTCCTTCTTGGACTTCTACAATTTACCCTGAAGGTTATGCTGTTTACATTGATTATAACCAAGATGGTGACTTTGCAGATACAGGTGAGACGGTTTGGACTAAAACAGCTTCAAAAACAACATCTGTTGCTGGCTCTTTTACAATTCCAACAACTGCTAGTTTAGGGGCAACAAGAATGAGAGTTTCTATGAAATATAATGGAGTACCAACTGCTTGCGAAACTTTTCCTTATGGTCAAGTTGAAGATTATACGATTAATATCACTTCTTCTGCAAAAGAAAATGAAAGAAATATTTCAAAATTAGATATTGCAATATATCCTATTCCAACTTCTGATATCTTGACTATTCAAGGTGCTTCTGAGCAAGCAACTTATAGAGTGTATAACCTAGTTGGTCAAACAGTATTAGAAGGAAAAGTAGAAAATGAAAAAATAAATGTAACTAACTGCAGAACTGGAAACTACATATTAGAAGTTACGGATCTAAATTTAACAGTTACTAAACGCTTTATCAAAGAATAACTTTGATAATTAACTCAACCCCCAACCAAAAAGCTATCTCTCAGGAGATAGCTTTTTTTGTAAATAAAATCATTATTTTAGCAAAAAAAGATCAAAAATGAAAAAACTAGCGCTATTAGGCGTAACGCTTATGAGTATTAATTCTGGAATTGCACAAAATATCATGACACCTGATTTATTGTGGAAACTGGGTCGCGTAACCCCCCTTGGACTATCAAAAGATGGTAAAAACATTGTTTACAAGGTGGCTACTCCATCTATTGAAGAAAATAAACTAAGCAGTAAATTTTACGTCATTCCTATTACAGGTGGTACCCCTGTAGAAATTAAAGAGTACAAAGAACTGATTAAAAACAAAAATATTTCTCCTGATGGAATGTTTTTATTATCTGATAAAGAAGTAAAAATAACTCCTGTTTTAGGAAAAGATTTTTACCCTGAATTATCTAAATCAGATGCTCAGGTATACGATGGTTTAGATTACCGTCATTGGGACACATGGAGAGATGGAACCTACAATCATGTGTTTTTTGGAGGAGTAGCTGCTCCTAACGTTCGTTTAGCCCCTCCTATAGATATCATGGAAGGTGAGCCTTACGACTCCCCTCAAAAACCTTTTGGAGGTGATGAAGATTATATTTGGTCTCCAGATAGCAAGAATATTATTTATGTTTCTAAAAAAAAGACTGGAACAGCTTACGCTACAAGTACGAATACAGATTTATATCAATATAATATTGAAACTAAGGAAACTTTAAACCTAACTCCTAATAATCCTGGTTATGACACCCATCCTGATTTTTCACCTAATGGCGATCTTACTTGGTTACAAATGAAACAGGATGGTTATGAAGCTGATAAAAATGATATTATTGTAAAACACAAAGGAACTGAAATTAATCTAACTGCAAACTGGGACGGAACTGTTGAAAGTTTTAAATGGAGTAAAGATGGTAAAAAAGTTTATTTTTTAGCTCCTATAGATGGAACAAAACAATTATTTGAAGTTAATTTCCCTGGACTAACGAAAGTAGCAATTAGTGTCAAACAAATTACAAATGGCGATTTTGATATTACCCAAATTATAGATTTTACACCTGATCAGATTCTATTATCCCGAAACGATATGAATCATGCTTCAGAAATTTATTCGTATGATTTCAAAAATAAATCGTGGAATCAAATAACTCATGTTAACACAGAAGCTTACAAAAATTTAGCCTTATGTAAAACAGAAAAACGCTATGTTACAACAACTGATGGAAAAAAAATGCTTGTTTGGGTTATACTGCCTCCTAATTTTGATCCTTCAAAAAAGTACCCTACTTTATTATATTGTCAAGGAGGGCCTCAAAGCGCATTAACTCAATACTATTCTTTCCGTTGGAATTTTCAAACCATTGCTTCACAAGGTTATATTGTAGTTGCTCCAAACCGTAGAGGAATGCCAGGTCATGGGGTAAAATGGAATGAACAAATCAGCAAAGACTGGGGAGGTCAGGTTATGAATGATTATTTATCAGCTATTGATGAGGTAGCTAAAGAATCGTATGTAGATAAAACACGACTAGGTGCAGTAGGTGCAAGCTACGGCGGTTATTCCGTATTTTATTTAGCAGGAATTCACAAAAATCGCTTTAAAACTTTTATTTCTCACTGCGGTATCTTTAACACTCAAAGCATGTATGGCACAACAGAAGAAGTTTTCTTCACAAATTGGGATTCAGGAGGTCCTTATTGGGAAAAAAATAATATTACTGCGCAAAAAACATATACTGAATTTAATCCTATTAACTTGATTAATAACTGGAACACTCCTATTTTAATTATTCAAGGCGGAAAAGACTATAGAGTTCCACTAGGACAAGGTCAAGAAGCTTTTCAAGCAGCTCAACTAAAAGGTATAAAAAGTCGTTTTTTACACTTTCCAGAAGAAAATCACTGGGTTTTAAAACCACAAAATGCACTGGTATGGCAACGTGAATTTTTCAAATGGCTTAAAGAAACTTTATAAAAAATAAAAGCGGTAGTTTTTAGACTACCGCTTTATAAACTTATTATATAGCAAACAATTATTCTACTGTTACCGATTTAGCTAAGTTTCTTGGTTGATCTACATTACAACCTCTAAACACTGCTATATGGTAAGATAATAATTGTAAAGGAATAGTTGTTAATAATGGTGATAAGGCATCTGAACACTCAGGAATTTCAATTACGTGATCTGCTAAAGAACGTACTTGCTCATCTCCTTTAGTTACCACTGCAATTATTTTACCACTACGTGATTTAATTTCTTGTATATTACTTACTACTTTATCATAATGCCCTTGTTTAGGAGCGATAACAATTACCGGCATTTGCTCATCAATTAATGCAATAGGGCCATGTTTCATTTCTGCTGCTGGATATCCCTCAGCATGTATATACGAAATTTCTTTTAATTTTAAGGCTCCTTCTAAAGCAACTGGGAAGTTATATCCTCTACCTAAATATAAACAATTTGTAGCATCTTTATAAACCTCTGCTATTTCCCTTGAAACTTCATTTGTTAATAATGCTTCTTCAACTTTATCTGGTATAGACTCTAATTCAGATAAATAACGATGGTAATCCGATTTAGATAAGCTTCCTTTTGCCTTAGCTAAACGTAAAGCAATCATGGTTAAAACCGTAATTTGAGTTGTAAATGCTTTTGTAGAAGCTACCCCAATTTCTGGCCCAGCATGAGTATAAGCTCCTGCATGTGATTCTCTAGAAATAGAAGATCCAACCACGTTACAAACACCAAAAACAAAAGCTCCTTTTTCTTTTGCTAACTTAATAGCCGCTAGAGTATCTGCTGTTTCTCCTGATTGTGATATAGCTATTACTACATCTTTATCACTAATAATAGGGTTTCTATAACGGAATTCAGAAGCATACTCTACCTCTACAGGGATGCGTGCAAATTCTTCAAAAATATACTCTGCCACTAATCCTGCATGCCAAGAAGTACCGCAAGCAACGATTAAAATTCTATTTGCATTAGTAAATTTTTCTAAATTATCTTCAACACCAGCCATTTTAATGATTCCTTCATTAGAATGCAAACGTCCTCTATAAGTATCTTTAATTACGCTAGGTTGTTCGTAAATTTCTTTTAACATGAAATGATCATAACCTCCTTTTTCAATTTGCTCTAAGTTCATTTTCAACTCTTGAACATAAGGATGTACTAATGAATCATCTTTAATTTTTCTCACTTTTAATCCTTTTTCAGACGAATAATAGCCATTTCTTCGTCTTCTAAATAGATTGCATTTGAAGTATATTCAATAAAAGGTGAAGCATCTGAAGCTATAAAAATTCATTTTCAGCCACTCCAATTGCTAAAGGACTACCTAATCTTGCTACAACAATTTCATTTGGTTTTTTCTTATCAAAAACACAAATTGCATAAGCTCCTACAACTTGGTTTAAAGCAATTTGAACTGCTTTTCCTAATTTAATATTTTCTTGTTTTTGTACTTCTTCTATCAAGTTAACTAATACTTCAGTATCTGTATCTGAATGAAAAACGTAACCTCTTTTAATTAATTCTTTTTTAAAGGCTCATAATTTTCAATAATTCCATTATGAACAATAACTAGATCTCCTGAATTAGAAGTATGAGGATGTGAATTCACATCGTTTGGAACTCCATGTGTAGCCCAACGAGTATGTCCGATACCTATGGTTCCGTTTAACGATATTTCATTTTTAGATTTATCTTCTAGATCCGAAACTTTTCCTTTCGTTTTAGACAATTTCAAATCTTCTCCATCGTACAACACTAAACCAGCACTGTCATAACCTCTATATTCTAATCTTTTTAATCCTTTTACTACAATAGGATAAGCTTCTCTATATCCTATATAACCTACGATTCCACACATATTAATTTCGTTTAGTATAGCTTATTTTAAATTGAACTTTGTTTTCTCCCTGCATTCCTCCCAAGACAATTCCTAAAGGGGTTATTACACTACCTGATGGAATACTTTTCAGAATACCTGTTGTATTTTTTAACGTACTTATAGCCGATAGACCTTGTACTTCAGGAGTAATATAAATACTCTCTGTAACTGCAAGCCCCAATCTTACATTTGTATATATACCTGTTTTATCGTTTAAAATCTGATTAATATGATCTGTCAAACGAATTCTATACATATATTTTCCATTGACTTTTTGCAATATCCCTCCATGAACATATTTATCTTTTTAGGAAAACCATTCACTTTGGTAATATCAGTTGAATAATCTAACAATGATCTCGTTTTTTCTGCATTAAATAAATATAAACGCATTGGATTCAAATAATAAAAAGAATTATTCGCCGCACTAGTTAATGAACTTACGTAACTTGGATCTACTGTAAAATATAAACTAGCGTCATTAACTAAGGCTCCTTTATTTTTTAAATCATCTATTAAAGCTTGATCTATTTTAATTTCCGCTATTGATCCTTGACCTCCTTTTAAAAACAAATTATCTGTTGGAGCACTTGATGATAAGGCATTGGCATATGCTGCTGCTTTAGTATGCTTTAAAACATTTAAAGTATTACCTGTCATTTTTAGGACTAAAGTTTTCATCTCTTTTCCTGTTGTTCCATCAGCCTTATTTTGTTTATAATGTATTGTTACATCACCTTTTTTAAAATCCAAAGCCATCATAAAACCCTGGTTTCCTGATACTTTAAAAGTTAATCCCTTGTAATAATTTACAAAAGCATTGTTATTAATTAAATATTTTGAGTCTGCATTTATAATAGTATTCTCAAAATGAGACTTATCCAGATGCAAACGCATACGAGGAGAAAAACGAGCATCAACGTTAGCAGGAATATCTTTTATAGGCAATAAATTTTGATCTGCATCAATTTTTGGCTTTTCAAATTCCGCTTGATTGGGTCTAAAATTAACATTTTCACTTTGATTAGTTGAATTGTTCAATTTTGCTCCTACAACTACGTCTAATATATTTTCTTGATCTGAATAATATTTTGCACTTTTTGTAATATCATTTACGTCATAATCATTCAAAGCAAAATTATTTCTAAAAACTTCTAGACTAAAAGTATTTAATTTATCTGTCTTAAAATCTGTATAATAATCTTTTGTACTACTGTAAATAGAATCTAATCTATAAGATCCTTTACCATTAGCATCAGTGCTTAACTTAGTACTAAAATAGGGTACTGAAAGAATTACACTATCTACAACAACACCACTATTAAATACAGGTGCCACATCTGCTAATTGCAGCTGGGTAACAAAAGAAGCTGTTGTTTCTCCAAAATCATCATTTTTTAAAAAGCCTAAATGATTTATAGGAAGGTTATTAGTCTGAACTGCACCTAAATCTAGATCGTTAATAGTTATACTACTTGATTTATCTTCGCCTGCTAAAAAACCAAAAGTCTCACCTCCTACTAAATCAGCCCCCAATGTATTAAAGTCTTGATCACAAGACAAGAAAAAAACAGAAAGCAAAGCTACTGAAATTTTTTCAAAAGTATTGAATTTCATTCTATTAACCTAATATTTGAGTTTTATAAAATTCTGTATAAGCTTCAGCAAATACATCTTTAGGTGCGAAAGGTAAAAAAGGTTTTTTAGAAGCTTCTATAAATTTTGTTAAATTTGGAGATATTTCTTCTGACCCCATCACTACCCCATCTGAATGATTAATAGCAGCCATCATCAAACTCTCATAAGTTGGATTATCTAATTCTTGAATTGCCTCCTGCGGGACTCCATCAAATTGGACTTTTTTAGAGATTTGAGCATCTAGTATACCTTCATAACCTTCCTTAAAAATAGATGTAACTATTTTGGTTTCAGAAAACAAGGCATCATCTTTATAATAATGTTTCATATAAATAGGCAATAGAGATGCCATCCATCCTTGAACATGAATAATATCTGGAACCCAGTTTAATTTTTTTACTGTTTCAACAACTCCTTTTGCAAAAAAAATAGCGCGTTCATCATTATCTTCAAACAAGACTCCTTCTTCATCAGTAAAAGTAGACTTACGTTTAAAATACTCATCATTATCTATAAAATACACCTGAATACGCTCTTTGGGTATAGAAGCAACTTTGATAATCAGAGGCATATCAACATCATTGACCACTAAATTCATTCCTGAAAGTCGAATTACTTCATGTAACTGATGCCTTCTTTCATTTACATTTCCATAACGCGGCATAAAAATTCTAATTTGCCCTCCTTGGTCGTTAATCATTTTTGGCAAATCAAACGACATCAAAGACACCTCATTTTCAGGCAAATAGGGCACTAATTCGGATGATACATACAATATCCTTTTATCCTCCATCTTTACTTTACTGTTTTGTTTATTGGACACAAATCCACGCAAAATTACAAATTTTTACGGAGATAACGACTAAAATAGTAATTTTGCACTTATTTTAAGAATTTTATATGCCTTTATTTACCCAAAAAAGCGAATTAAAAAGACATTTACATACTTTTTTAGACCAAAAAAAGACAATTGGTTTTGTTCCTACTATGGGAGCATTGCACCAAGGGCATCTGTCATTAATACAAGAAGCTTTAGCTCATAACGACCTTGCTGTTGTGAGTATTTTCGTAAACCCTACACAATTTAACAACTCGGAAGATCTTGAGAAATACCCTAGAACGCTAGAAGAGGATTTAAGTAAAATTAACTCTCTCAATTCTAACGTTATAGTATATGCTCCTAATATTGATGATATATATGAGGGCAATACTGTGTCAACACATTTTAAATATGATGGTCTAGAATTTGAAATGGAGGGAAAACATAGACCTGGTCATTTTGATGGTGTAGGGACTATTGTTAAAAAATTATTTGAAATTGTAAATCCTACAAATGCTTATTTTGGAGAAAAAGATTTCCAACAATTACAAATCGTTAAAAAGCTAGTTAAAAACTACCTTATTCCGGTCAACATTATAGGCTGTGCAATTTACAGAGAACCTAATGGACTAGCAATGAGCTCAAGAAATCAACGATTATCTCCGAAAGAAAAAGCAGAAGCATCATTTATTTTCAAAACATTAACTACGGTACAAAATAATTTTCATAACCAAGCCCCTGAAAATCTAACAAAATGGGTTGAAGAAGAATTTTCAAAACAATCTTTATTTGAACTAGAATATTTTGAAATAGCAGAAGAAGAAACCCTAAAAACCTGTAAAGAAAAAGAATCTAACAAACTGTATCGCGCTTTTATAGCCGTTTTTATAAACAATATACGTTTAATTGATAACATTTCATTAAAATAATATAACTTTGCACCATGCGAATTGAAGTTGTTAAATCAAAAATTCACCGAGTTAAAGTAACTGGTGCCGATCTAAATTATATCGGGAGTATCACTATTGACGAAGTGTTAATGGAAGCCGCAAATATTTTTGAAGGCGAAAAAGTATCCATTGTTAATGTAAACAATGGAGAACGTTTAGAAACCTATGCTATCAAAGGTCCTAAAAACAGTGGTGAAATCACATTAAATGGTCCTGCTGCACGCAAAGTACATCAAGGAGACATTATTATTATTATTTCGTATGGAAGCATTGAAATGAGTGAAGCTAAAAATTTCAAACCTTCTATTGTTTTCCCTAACGAAGAAAATAATTCACTACAATAACGTGAGTAGTAAGATACGCTCTTATGCTAGTTTGATCATTCCATTACTTTTAGGTGCTGGACTGACTTACTATACCTATAATTCATTTACGGAAAAGCAAATTGCTCAAATGAAATTGTATTTTACGACGGCTAATTACAATTACGTTACAATTTCTTTATTTATTGCTATTTTGGGGTGTATTTTCAGAGCTTATCGTTGGAAATATGCACTCCAAGAAATAGGTGTAAAACCTAATTTTAAACTTAATTTCCTAGCCGTTTGTATAGGTTACTTCGTAAATCTAACTATTCCTCGATCTGGTGAATTTTCTAGAGCTCTACTTCTAAAAAAATATCAAGATGTCCCTTTTGACAAGGCTTTTGGAACTATTATTGCAGAAAGAATTGTAGATTTAATTTTTCTTTTATCATTCGTCTTTAGTGCTCTAATGTTAGAGATTAACACTCTTAAAAGCTTTTTATTGACCTACATACCTATTGAGAAATTAATTATACTTTTAGCTGTAGGTGCTGTGTTAGGAATAAGCTTTCTACTCCTTTATAGCTATTCTAACTGGAAATATATCTTACTTTTTAAATCTAAGGTTGCAGGGTTAAAAGAAGGAATTTTCAGTTTGTTATATATGCCAAACAAATGGAATTATCTTTTTTCACATTCCTAATTTGGTTTTCTTATGTACTAATGTTTTATATTACAGTATTTGCTTTAAAAGCTACTAGCTCTATTAGTTTCGGAACTATTCTTGTTGCTTTTGTCATAGGAGGTCTTACTATGTCCTTTACAAATGGCGGGTTTGGATTTTTCCCTGTCTTAATAGCAAAGATTTTAGTACTCTACCAAATTCCTATAGAAGCAGGAAATGCTTTTGGATGGATTGTTTGGACATCGCAACTTTTAATAACAATTCTTTTAGGTATATTTTCATTTTCTGTTTTACCAATCGTCACTAAAAAAAAATAATTTAGTAACTTGCTTCGCCAAGTTAACAGGTAATTTCTCTATAAAACTAACGCTAATATAAGTTTACATAAATCAACTTACTATTAGAGTCAGTTTCATATACGAGGCTATAACAAATAAAATTCACACCTATGAAAAATTTTATATGGGCTTTTGCCTTCTTTTGTTCATTGACTCTATCCTCTCAAACAACTGTAGATCATTTTTTCTCAGCAAAACTTAATACAAAAAGAGATATTACAGTTAAACTACCTACTTCTTACGGATCCAATCCAGAACGTGCTTATCCTATGATATTAGTACTTGATGCTGATTTTTTATTTTCTTCTTTTGAAAGTACTTTAAAATATGGTAATTATTGGGACGATTTACCAGAAGTAATATTAGTAGGTATCAACCAAAACAAAAATAATGAGCGTTATGATGATTCTCAATTTGACCCAGCTGAAGGCTTACCAAGTAAGACAGGAGCTAATTTCTTTGAGTTTATTGGAACAGAACTCCTCCCTCATTTAGAAAAAAAATACCGTATAGCCCCTTTTCGTATAATAGCAGGTATGGATGTAACAGCTGGTTTTTTAAATGCTTATTTATACAAAGAAAACCCTATATTCGACGGGTATATTTCCATCAGTCCTGAACTTGCAAACGGGATGGAAGGAATGGTAGCTCAAAGACTTTCAGAAACTAAAAAACCTATTTTTTATTATCAAGCTACTTCTGATGGCGATTTAAAGAAATTCCAAAAAAACATTAGAACACTAAATCAAAATATACAAACGATCAAAAATGATCTTTTAAACTATAAATTTGATGATTTCAAAGGTTTAGCTCATTACGGAATAGCACCTAATGCTATTCCAAGCGCACTCTATCATTTTTTCGGAATATATCAACCTATTACAGCCATGGAGTATCAAGATAAAATTAGTCTTTTAAAAGAAGGATTTGTAGATTATCTTAATAAAAAATATGAAGTAATAGAAAAATCATTAGGAGTAAAAACAAATATACGCTTTAGTGATATGAAAGCCATTGAAACGGCTATTAAAAAAAATGAAGCTTGGTATGAATACGAACTTCTAGCTCAGATTTCAGGTCAACAATATGAAAAAACAATGTTGTATGAATATCACATGGGAATGTATTGGGAAAAAAGAGGCGAAATAAAAAAGGCATTAAAATTTTATCAGGATTCTTTTAACAAGCTAGAAATTGGAGACATCACAAAAGATTTTATGATGAACAAAGCAGAAGAGCTTAAAGCTAAATTACCTAAAAAAAATAAAATGAAAGGTGGTAAAGCTAAAGATACAAAAACAGAAGAAAACAGCTTAGAAACTCCTTCCGAAACATCGACTGAACCTGTTAAAGAAGAAAATAAAAAAGAGAATTAATATCCAATGGCTAAAATAAAAACATCTTTTTTTTGTCAAAGTTGCGGGACTCAATTTGCCAAATGGCAAGGTCAATGTACATCCTGTAAAGAATGGAATACTCTAGTTGAAGAAATTGTACAAAAAGAAGAAAAAGTTAATTGGAAAACAGATAGTCCTTCTCATAAAAGAGTTTCTAAACCTCTTTTAGTTCATGAAATAGATTCTACTGAAGAGATTCGAATGAATACAACTGACGGAGAGTTAAATCGTGTTTTAGGCGGTGGATTAGTTCCTGGTTCACTCACCTTGTTAGGAGGTGAACCAGGAATAGGCAAAAGTACTTTATTACTCCAAATATCACTTAAATTACCTTACAAAACACTATATGTTTCCGGTGAAGAAAGTCAGAAACAAATAAAAATGCGAGCGGAACGTATTACCTCTAACAATGATAATTGCTACATACTAACCGAAACAAAAACACAAAATATATTTAGGCAAATTGAAGTAATAGAACCTGACGTAGTCATAATTGATTCGATACAAACTTTACAAACAGACTATATAGAATCCTCTGCTGGTAGCATTTCCCAAATTAAAGAATGTACAGCAGAATTAATAAAATTTGCTAAAGAAACAAATACTCCTGTTATTTTAATAGGACATATCACAAAGGATGGAACCATTGCAGGTCCAAAAATTCTAGAACACATGGTAGATACCGTGCTACAGTTTGAAGGCGATCGAAATCATATTTATCGAATTTTACGCTCGCTCAAAAATCGCTTTGGTTCTACATCTGAATTAGGTATTTATGAAATGCTTGGATCAGGACTTAGAGAAGTGGCCAACCCTTCTGAGATATTAATATCTCACAAAGAAGAAGAATTATCAGGCACAGCCATAGCCACTACGATGGAAGGTATGCGCCCTTTAATGATTGAAATACAAGCTCTCGTTTCTACAGCAGTATATGGTACTCCTCAGAGAAGCACTACAGGTTATAATGCTAAAAGACTAAATATGATACTCGCTGTTTTAGAAAAAAGAGCTGGTTTCCGATTAGGATCAAAAGACGTTTTTCTAAATATAACAGGCGGAATTACAGTAGATGACCCAGCTATTGACCTTGCTGTTGTTGCTGCTATACTTTCTTCAAATGAAGATATTCCTGTAGGAAAGGATATGTGTTTTGCAGGTGAAGTGGGCTTATCAGGTGAAATACGGCCTGTAAACAGAATAGACCAACGAATACAAGAAGCTGAAAAACTGGGATTTTCAACAATATTTGTTTCTAAATACAGTAAAATATCATTAAAAAACCATCTAATAGCAGTTAAACAAGTAGCAAAAATTGAAGACGTAGTCAGCGAATTATTCGGATAATATCAAAGTTTATGAAACAACGATTGATACATTTTTTAACACTAACTACTTATTGCTACCAGATATGATATGTTACCTCTAAAAACAAAATCTGAACATATGAAGCCATTTAGTGAAATTTTACAAACAATACAAACTTACCATGAATTAGGTCAGACTGTAGCGTGTGCTGAATATGTCATTAAAACATTTGATATCGTACATCCTAATTTTGAAGGATTTGAACTTCGAGAAAAAGCAAGTCCTAAGTATATATTAATGACTACAGAAGGTGAATTTGGGAAACCTCAAAAAATACGTATCCCTGAAAACACTTTTGAATTTGAATTCAAACTAATGCTAAATTTAATAGCACATGAAATGATACATGTAGGACAAAAATCACCTAATAACTTAGTTTGGGATAAAAATGAAAGAGAATGGCAAGCCTACTACGAAATGCTCTTTCATAAAACTTACCCACAAATACCAAGTCCTGCTAATAACCAACAACTTTTTTTTGCTAATAAAGCGATAGAATATTACAACCGTATGGAAAAAGAAGGCTCTCTTCAACAAAAATATGCAGAACAAAAAAAAGAAGTAGAAGATTTTATAGCTTTGTTACCCCAATAACTTGATTTATGAAAACAAAAAGAAATGGTTATTTTTATTTATTAAAATATTACCTGTTATACTTATATTATTTCTAGGTATTCTATATTTTTTTCGTGATACCTTATTAGAACAAGCTATTCTAAAAACTCAAAATAAATTTAAAGCTGATTACGAAACAACTTTTAAAATAGGAAAAGCATCTTTTTCAGGCACTTCTAGTGTTATTTTAGAAGATATTCAATTACTTCCTATTAATAAAGACACTCTATTATCCGTAAAAAAAATTGAAACAAAAATCAACCTTTTTAAAATTATAACAGGTGATTTACAGCTCCAAAATTTAAAAATTGAAAGTGGTTTTATTCAATTAGTAAAAGATGAAAAAGGGAGTAACTTTAGTTCATTTCTTAAAAAAGATAAATCAGAAGAGATAACAAGCGGAAAACGAAATTATGCTCAACTAGCTAATCGTATTTTAACTCGATTATTAAATCTTATACCTACCGAAATGCGTTTACAAAACTTAACCCTTCGCATACAGGATATGGATAAAAAATTAACTTTTCAAATGAAAGATCTTTCTTTAGAAGGAGAAAAACTAAACACTCAAATACAGATTAAAACAGATCATTTTTATCAAAAATGGAACATACAAGGATATGCAAATGCTCGTAAAAAACAAACAGATCTTTTAATACAGTCAGCAGATACTACACAAATAATGCTTCCTTATTTACAAGAAAAATGGGGATTAAAAACTGGTTTTGACAAAATTCGATTAAAAGTTGATCAAATTGAGATGAATTTTGGAGAACTAACTATTAATGGATTGGCTTCTATCAACAACCTTACTATTAATCATCCTAAAATAGCTAATAAAGATGTAGTCATTAAAGAAGCTGAATTTGACTATCAATTTATATTAGGAAGTAATTTCATTTCACTCAGTCAAAACTCTTTAGCAAGACTTAACAAAATAAAAGTAAAACCTTATTTAGAATACAATACAGCAGAAGATACACTTTACAAGCTAAAAATAGATTTAGAAAAAATAAAAGCTCAAGACTTCATTACTTCTCTACCTACTGGGCTTTTTAGCCATTTTGAAGGAATGCAAGCACAAGGTGATTTTGATTATCATTTAGACTTTGAAGTAAATATTAACAAACCTCATCAGTTAGTTTTTGACAGTAAGCTAAACAAACATAATCTACAAATTCTGAAGTATGGACAAGCTAATTTAGAAAAATTAAATTCTGATTTTGAATATAGGGCTATTGAAAACGGAATACCTCAACGAGCCATTTGGGTGGGCAATACCAATTCTCATTATACCCCTTTTGACTCTATTCCGTCCTATCTAAAAAATGCTGTTTTAACAAGTGAAGACCCCTCCTTTTTTAGACATAAAGGATTTATTACGGAAGCTTTTAAACAATCTATTACTAAAAATATTCGTACTAAACGCTTTGCAAGAGGAGCAAGCACTATAAGTATGCAATTAGTAAAAAATGTTTTTTTAACACGTGAAAAAACATTATCTCGCAAACTAGAAGAAATATTATTAGTCTATATTTTAGAAAATAATCAAATAGCCTCTAAACAAAGAATGCTAGAAGTTTATTTTAATATAATTGAATGGGGACCTAATATTTACGGAATAAGTGAAGCAGCAGAATTTTATTTTCAGAAAAAACCACAGTATCTTAGCTTAAATGAATGCTTATTTCTAGCTTCCATTGTGCCTAAACCTAAAAAATTCATGTATCAGTTTAATGAAGAAGGAAAACAAAAATCAGGAGCTGAACGACATCAAAGGTTTATAAAAAATCTTATGCTAAAAAGAGCTTTAATAATTCCTGATGATACTATTGGACAATCAAATCCGATATACATATCCGGAAAAGCTCGGAATTTACTTCGTATTAAAGCACCAAAAGATACAACTAGTTTAGATAGTATAATAATAACTGAAAAAAAATCAATTATTTTTTAGTTCTATTCCCAACCTTTTGCAATAAATTGTACTCTTTCTAGATATCAAACTTTATAGTATGCAAAAGATTTTTATAAAACTCATCTTATTATCCTCTGTTTTTGCTTGGTCACAAAAACCTGTTTTTGTCCAAGCAAAAATAAAGGAAACAACTGTTTATTTCAACTCTGCTGAAATAATACATCAAGCCAATGTTCCTTTAACAAATGGCACTCATGAAGTTGTCATTAAAAACGTAGCTAATTATTTAAATGAAAATTCAATTCAAATAAGTGCTCCATCTCATGTTACCATTTTATCTATACAATTTACAAATGATTATATTTCTGAATATGATGGAAACGAAACTTCACCCGAAATAAAAAGGTAAAAGATAGCATCTTAACACTCCAAAAAGAACTGCATAAACTAACTAACAGTCGAATTTCAGAACAAAAAATCATTGAACTTTTAGATAAAAACCAACAAGTCTATGGCCAAAATTCAGGTTTAAACGTATTAGAATTATCTAAAATGGTAGAATATTACAAATCTAAACGTACGGAAACGAGCAATAACATTAATCTATTTGAAGAAAAGGAAAAGAAGCTAACAGAACGATTAAATCAATTAAATACTAAACTAGAAACAAATAATTCAAAAGACGAAAAAAACAACAACAGGCAAATTAGTAATACAATTAGTCAACACATCTGCAGGAAACATTCCTCTAGAAATATCCTATATAACTCCTAATGCTAGTTGGGTTCCTCTTTATGATCTGCGTACGGAAGGTATAAAAGACACTATAAACTTAATCTATAAAGCTCAAGTCTACCAAAGTACTGGACTAGACTGGAAAAAAGTAAAACTAACACTCTCTTCCGGTAATCCTAGTCAAAACAATCAGGCTCCTCTCTTAAGCAGTTGGTTCCTTACTTATGGCTATCCTAATTATAGTTATCAGAAAAAAGGGGTGATAAATCAAATACAAAGTCGTGTAACAAGTCTACAACTAGATAAAGTGGAAGCAGAATCTGCACCAAGTGCTTTATCCTCTATTAATAATTATACTGATATTCTAGAAAATCAATTAAATACCTCTTTTGAAATAGATATACCATATGATATCCTCTCTAATGGAAAAGCACATAGTGTAGCTCTAAAAGATTTTAGAATACCTGCATCTTTTAAATACTATGCTGCTCCTAAAATAGAAAAAGAAGCTTTTTTGATGGCTGAAATAAAAGATTATACTAAATACAACCTCTTAGCAGGAGAAGCTAACATTATTTTTGAAGGCTTATATGTAGGAAAAACATATATTAACCCAAATCAAACATCAGATACTTTAAATCTGAGTATGGGAAGAGATAAAAAAGTATCTATCAAAAGAGAAAAAGTAGTTGACAAATCAGGCATTCGCTTTTTATCTTCTAAAAAGGAACAAACGTTTACTTATGATATTACGATTAGAAATAATAAAAAAGAGAACATTTATATTCTTCTGAAAGATCAGTATCCACTTTCTACCGACAAAGAAATTGAAATTGAACTCACGGAAAAAGATGGAGCAAAGGTAAACAACGAAACGGGGATTTTAACTTGGGATGTACAACTAAAACCAAATGAAATTCGTAAAATAAGAATTAGTTATATCGTTCGATATCCAAAAGATAAGAGCATAAGTAATCTATGATAAAAAAACGGTCCAAAAATATATAGTGCTATTTTCGGACCGCTTCTTATTTTTTAGAATGGTTCAATTTTTATGGTGCTGGATTAGGATGTAACTCTTGTATTTTATTTACTTCAGCTATAACCTCATCTGTAAGTCTTACTTCAAAAGCATTGATATTTTCTTCTAATTGATCTAATGAAGTTGCTCCTATTATGGTAGACGTTACAAAGGGTTGATGATACACAAATGCTATTGATAACTCTGTTAAAGTAAGCCCTAAAGTATGTGCTAATTCTTGATATTTAGGGGTTACTTTATAGCAGTTTTCATTGGTATAACGAACAAAATTAGGAAATTTTCCCATGCGTGAATCAAGTGGAGTTCCATTTAAATATTTACCTGTAAGAAAGCCAAATGCTAAGGGAGAATAAGCTAACAGGGCCACTTCTTCACGCATACAAATTTCAGATAGTCCCACTTCAAAAAGTCTATTCAATAAAGAATAAGGATTTTGAATACTAGCTATTCTAGGCAAATTATGTTTTTCTGCTTCGATAAGATAACGCATAACACCCCAAGAATTTTCATTAGAAACGCCTATGTTTCTAATTTTTCCTTCTTTAATTAAACCATCAAAGACTGTTAACACTTCAAATATTGAATCCCTCCATTGAGGATCAATTTCAGTCATACCTCTTTTACCAAACATATTCATGACTCTTTCTGGCCAGTGCATTTGATAAAGATCTATATAATCTGTTTGAAGATTTTTTAAGCTTAAATCAACTGCTTGATGTAAACTCTTTTTGAAAAATCTAATGGCTGACGAATATAATCTAAACCTCTGTTAGGCCCTGCAATCTTAGTAGCTAAAATAACTTGATCACGCTTACCTGATTTTTTGAACCAACTTCCTATGTAGCGCTCTGTATTTCCAAATAATTGTGCATTTCCTCCTATAGGATACATCTCAGCAGTATCAAAAAAATTAATACCTCTTTCAAAGGCATAATCCATTTGAGCATGAGCTTCTACTTCTGAGTTTTGATTCCCAAAAGTCATTGTTCCTAAACAAATATCGCTTACTTCTAATGCTGTATGAGGTAATTTGATGTACTTCATCTATAATTTTTTAATACCTTCAATCGTATGATTGATTTTTAAATTTAAAAAAACTAGCTTGATTAATAAAATTCTATTTTATCTCTTCTATAATTCATTTAATGCTTTAGTCAACTCATCTAATTTAGGTGTAAGAATAATTTCAATACGACGATTTTTAGCTTTACCATCTGTTGACTCATTTGATACTAGCGGACTATATTCACTACGACCTGCAGCAGTCAAATTTTCTTTTTTGATTTTTGGATTAGATGATAATAAATTCACAATAGCAGTAGCTCGTTTAGTAGATAAATCCCAATTATTTTCTACTCCCCCACCTAGTGTTCCTGTTATTTTATCATTATCTGTATGTCCTTCAATTAGAATTGAAATATCAGGATTATCAGCTAAAACTTTTGAAACTAAATCAACCGCTTTTTACCTTCTGTCCCTACGGTCCAGCTACCTGATTCAAATAATAACTTATTTTCCATAGAAACATATACTTTACCATCTTTTTGATGGATTAAAAGACCTTTTCCTTCAAAAGCTTTTAATGATTTGGCTAATGTTTCTCTTAATTTTTTCATAGAAGCTTCTTTTGCTGCTACTAAATTTTCTAATTCTGTTACACGATCAGAGCGATCTTTAAACTCTTTACTCAATTTATCTAAACGTGCTTTTTCTGCTGCTAAGGCTTTTTCTTTTGCCTCTAATTGTGCTAATAATTCACGATTTTTATCCATATTAGCTTTCAAAGCATCATCGCTATTCTTTTCTAAAGCATTATAAGAGTTCTGCAATGTGGCTAAATTATTAGACGTAGCAGTATAATCAGTTGCCAATTTATCACGCTCTGCCTTTATTTTTTCTAATTCTGCTTTTACTTTTGCTAAATCTAAATCTGATTGACTTTTACCTGATTTGAGTAATTCATTTTCATCTGCCAAGGCATTGCGTTCTTTTTTTAATTCAGCAAATTTATTCTCTAAATCAGTATATATTTTTTTTGAAACACAAGAGGAAGTACTTAACGCTAAAAAAAGTAATCCTATAGAAGTTCTTTTTATCATATTTAAAACATTTGGGGTTATTAAAATTCTACACATACAGGACAATGATCAGAATGCTTAGCCTCTGGTAAAATATAAGCTCTCTTCATTTGATCTTGTAAAGGCTCATGAACTAAGCAATAATCAATCCTCCAACCTTTATTATTAGCACGCGCATTAGCACGATAACTCCACCAACTATAATGATGTGGATCCGTATTAAAAAATCGAAAACTATCTATGAATCCTGACTTTATAAACTTATCCAGCCATGCTCGTTCTTCTGGTAAAAAGCCAGAAACTTTTACGTTTCGTATAGGATCATGTATATCAATAGCTTCATGACATATATTATAGTCTCCACAGATTACCAGATTAGGAACTTCCTTTTTTAACTGATTTATATAGTCATAAAAATCATCCATATACATAAATTTATGTTCTAATCTATCTATATTCGTTCCAGAAGGTAAATATAAACTCATAATAGAATAACCTTCAAAATCTAATCTTAGATTACGTCCTTCTTTATCCATATGCTCAATACCTGTTCCATACACGACATTTTTTGGCTCTATCTTAGACAGAATAGCTACTCCACTATATCCTTTTTTTCAGCAGGAAAATAGTATTGATAAGGATAACCCGCTAATTCAATATCCATCACTGGAATTTGATCTTGAGTCGCCTTTATTTCTTGTAAGCAAATTACATCAGGATTTGCTGCTTGTAACCACTCTAAAAAACCTTTTGTAATGGCTGCACGAATACCATTTACGTTATATGATATAATTTTCATAAAAAAGGAATTAATAAATTAAACCTAAATCACTCATTATGAATAGTATTAATACACCATTCATAGTATAATTGATTTTTTCAAAAGTATAGAATATTTTAGGAGTGTAAACTATTTTTTTAAACAATTAACAAACATTTGAATATCAAACAAATCAGAATAGATTTAATAAAAAAATAAATGATTCATTGTTAAACCATTACATATTATACGACTTTTGCTATATTTGCAACTTGCATTAATCGTAAATATAAATGGGTTTAGTCACTGCCAAAGAAGTCGCAAAAGCAATTAAAACTGATAATTATGGTCCTATTGGGACTTTTTCGGGTTGGTTGTTAATGAAAGCACTTCAGATATCAACATTAAATAAAATTTATGACAGGAATAAACATCTATCCGATGTGGAATTCTTGAATGCAATTTTGGATGAATTCCAAATTAAATTTGAGATTCCTGAAGAGGATCTAAAAAGATTACCTAAAGAAGGACCTTATATAACCATCTCGAACCACCCACTAGGAGGTATAGACGGTATATTACTTCTAAAACTAATGTTAGAACGTGAGCCTAATTTTAAGATTATTGCTAATTTTCTACTACACCGTATAGAACCCCTAAAACCTTATATTATGCCTGTAAATCCTTTTGAAAATCATAAGGATGCAAAATCAAGTGTAATTGGATTAAAAGAAACATTTCGTCACCTGAGTGATGGTAAACCACTAGGAATGTTTCCTGCCGGTGAAGTTTCTACTTATAAAGATGGAAAACTTATAGTAGACAAAGAATGGGAAGAAGGCGCTATTAAAGTTATCAGAAAGGCTCAAGTCCCTGTAGTTCCTATTTATTTTCATGCTAAAAACAGTAAATTATTTTACTTTTTATCAAAATTAAGTAGTACACTACGAACAGCGAAACTTCCTTCTGAATTATTAACACAAAAAGATCGTGTCATAAAAGTTCGTATAGGAAAACCCATTTCTGTAACAGAACAAAATGAATACACTACGCTAGAGGATTACACAGATTTTCTACGCAAAAAAACATATATGCTTGCTAATGCTTTTGCCGAAGAAAAAAGCTCTTTGAAGCACCTATTCTAAAGCCTACTTCAAAACCTGCAAAAGCAATTGTAACTGGAGCTAATCAAGAAAAAATGATTGAAGAAGTAGAAAAACTTCGAAAAAAAGATGCTCGATTACTCCAAAGTAAAAATTATGAAGTTTTCCTAACAGAAGCTAGTGAAATCCCTAATATCTTACACGAAATAGGTCGTTTAAGAGAAATAACATTCAGAGCTGTAGGTGAAGGGACAAATGAATCTATTGACTTAGATGAGTTTGATGACTATTATCATCATATGTTCTTATGGGATGATGATACAAAACAAATTGCGGGTGCTTACCGTATGGGATTAGGCTCAAGAATTTTTGCAAAATACGGAATAAATGGTTTCTATTTACAAAACTTATTCCGTTTTGAACCTGAACTCTATGATATGATGAGTAAATCAATTGAAATGGGACGTGCTTTCATATGCAATGAGTATCAGCAAAAACCAATGCCTTTATTCTTATTATGGAAGGGGATTGTACATACTACCCTAAGACATCCAGAACACAAATTTTTAATAGGAGGAGTAAGTATTAGTAATCAGTTCTCAGAATTCTCAAAATCATTAATGATTGAATTCATGAAATCTAATTTTTACGATCCTTATATTGCTCAATACATTCACCCTAAAAAGAATACAAGGTAAAACTAAAAGATGCTGATAAAGATTTTGTATTTAATGAAGCAGAATCTGATTTAAATAAGTTTGACAAAATAATTGATGAAGTAGAACCGGGTAATTTACGTTTACCTGTACTAATCAAAAAATACATTAAACAAAATGCTCGAGTAGTTGCTTTTAATGTAGACCCATTATTCAACAATGCTATTGACGGTTTAATGTACATTAGAATTGCAGACTTACCAGAAAGTACAGTAAAACCTGTAATGGAAGAATTTCAAGCAGAATTAGAACGAAAAATGAATGAAGAACTGCAATCTAAATAAGATTACAGTTTTTTTAAAAAAGGAGAGGCACTATAAATTTTTTCTATTTAGCCATTTTTTACTTATATTTGTTTAAACTAAAACATTCAAAATGTACGAATTCTTACAAAAATTTCACTCAGGGTGGGCTTATGTAGCCTTAGCTTTATTAGTTTTTGCTATTATTAATAGTTTTCTAGGCAATTCTTCTAATAAAGAGTTTACAACTAAAGATAGAAAAATTGCACTATTTGGTTTAATTGGAACACATATCCAACTTTTAGTAGGTATTTTTTTATATTTTACTTCTCCAATTGGTTTATCAGGTTTTAATATGAAAGATGCTGCTTTAAGACTTACTTCTATGGAGCACCCTATAATCAATCTGATCGCTATTGCCTGCATTACTATTGGATGGTCTAAACACAAAAAAATGGAAACGAGCCATGATAAATTCAAAAAAATAGCTGTTTTTTACAGTATTGGACTTATCCTTATTTTATCTCGTTTACCATGGTCATCTTGGTTAGCATAAAAAACAGTAAGCCCTTTTAATGGGCTTATTTTTTTATAGTATCTTTTTCATAAATACTTAAAAAGAATAAAATTATGGTTAATCGTATTTTAATGGGTGTTTCTACAGTATTGGCGATTGTTCTAACATCCAATTTTTCATTTAGAAAATTTGATTCAACTTCTTTTGAGCCTATTAAAATAGCCCAAGACACAATCAAAAAGATTCTTTAAACCCCATTTCTGACAGTTTATCTATAGAGGAAGGTCTTTACAATTACAAACTATACAAAAGTAAAGGACATGCTTCTTATTATGCCAATCGCTTTAATGGTAGAAAAACGGCTAGTGGAGAACGATTTTACAATCACAAATTCACCGCTGCACATCGGAAACTACCTTTCGGGACAAAGGTTAGAATAACCAATTTAAAAAATGGGCGCAAAATAATTGTAAAAATAAACGACCGTGGACCTCATATTCGCAACCGTGAAATTGACTTATCCCATAAAGCCTTTCAACACTTAGCAAAAGGAAAAGGTGGAGGAGAAATGCCTGTAAAGATTGAAATAGCTATAAAAAAGAAAAAAAATAAATTATTTACCCCATTGATTATAAGGATTTCTACTCAAATAAGCATTATAAAAACGAGGATCTGAAGTAACTTCTTGTCCTAACCATGAAGGTTTTTGAAAAATCTCACATTCTGTCTGTAATTCTATTTCGGCTAAAATAAGCCCTTGATTTACTCCTAAAAAAACATCTACTTCAAAAAAATGTTTTTCAAAAGGAACTTCATAACGTATTTTATCAATTACTCCTTTTTCACAAAGAGGTAAAAGGAGTTCTGCTTCACTCAATAAAATTTCTTTTTCCCATTCCATCCTAGAAATTCCGGTTTCATTACTAGCTCCTTTTACAGTAATATATCCTTTTTCACCTTTTATTCGCACTCTAACTGTTCGTTCAGGAACAGAACTCAAATAACCTTGAACAATTCTATTATGAGTTTTACTTATTTCTAAAAATTGATTATTTGTAACTAAAAATTTACGTTCTATTTCAATCATATTTTTTTTTAAATAACTAAGCGAAGATACTCTAAGTTTTTAAAACCTGTACACTTTTACTAAAACATTAGTAATTTTACAGAATGGAAAGTCTTATTCGCAAAATAATTCATATAGATATGGATGCGTTTTATGCGTCAGTAGAACAAATGGATCATCCTGAACTAATAGGATTACCTATAGCCGTAGGAGGAAGCGAAATAAGAGGTGTAGTATCTGCTGCAAGTTATGAAGCTCGAAAATTTGGAGTACGAAGTGCTATGACTGGTATGCAAGCGAAACGCCTATGTCCTAACTTAATCTTTATAAAACCACGATTTGAACGATACAGAGAAATTTCTCTGAAAATTCGAAAAATATTTTATGAATATACAGATCTTGTAGAGCCTCTTTCTTTAGACGAGGCTTATTTAGATGTAAGTCAAAACAAGAAAAATAATCCTAGCGCAACTCTTATTGCATCAGAAATTAGACAACGTATATTTGATGAAATTGGTCTAACTGCTTCAGCAGGTATTTCTATTAATAAATTTGTCGCAAAGATAGCATCTGATTATAATAAACCCAATGGTCAAAAAACCATTCATCCTAATGAAGTAACTGCTTTTTTAGAAAGTTTAGATATTAAAAAATTTTATGGCATAGGAAAGGTTACAACTGAAAAAATGTATCAATTAGGCATTTATACAGGCGAAGATCTAAAATCTAAAACATTAGCATATCTAGAAGAATATTTTGGAAAGAGTGGCAAACATTATTATTATCTTGTTAGAGGTATTTCTAATAGCCCTGTTAAACCCAATAGAACTTCTAAATCAGTTGCAGCGGAACACACTTTTTATACTAATTTGACTTCTGAAATCTTTATGGAAGAAAAATTAGAACGTATTGCTGATGAATTATCTAAAAGATTACAAAAACACAAATTATCAGGCAAAACAGTAACTCTTAAAATAAAATACTCTGATTTTACCCAACAAACTAGGAGTAAAACACTTCCGTATTTTATCACAGATCGAAATTTACTATTAGAAACAGCTAAAGAACTACTTTATCAGGATCGGATGAAAGATTCTGTTCGTTTATTAGGAATTTCGCTTTCTAACTTAAATACAGAAATAAAAAAAACCGTAGTAGTACAACTACGGTTTGATTTTTAAGTTTTTTATTCTATTTCTGAAATCCTTAATGTGTTTACCATCCCTTTTGCAACAACAGGCATAGCTGCTAAATTCACTAAAATATCCCCTTGGGTTACAAATCCTTTTTCTACCGCTATTTTATTAATATCATCTATGGTATCATCTGTACTAACAAATTTATCATACATAAAAGCATGAACCCCCCACAATAAGTTTAATTGTGTTAGAATGCGCGGATTGGATGTAAATACTAAAACATGTGCGTTAGGTCTCCATGCTGAAACCTGAAAGGCTGTATAACCACTATTAGTTAATGTTGTAATAGCTTTAGCTTCTATATCGCCAGCTAAAATAGCTGCATGATAACAAATATGTTTTGTTATAAAACGATTTGTTTTTACTTGTGGTTGTTTTTGTGGTACGTGTATTAGTGGTGAATCCTCAACTGCTTCAATAATTTGAGCCATTTTTTCAATTACTTGCACTGGATAATTACCTACTGATGTTTCTCCTGATAGCATTACGGCATCTGCACCATCCATTACAGAGTTAGCTACATCATTTACTTCTGCACGAGTAGGCGTAAGACTGGTAATCATAGTTTCCATCATTTGAGTTGCTACAATAACAGGAATACGAGCTAACTTAGCACGGTTAATAAGTTTTTTTGAATTAATGGAACTTCATGTGCTGGCATTTCTACTCCTAAGTCACCACGCGCTACCATAAAACCATCACAATGAGCTACTAATTTGTCTAAATTTTCAATAGCTTCTGGTTTTTCTATCTTAGCAATAACTGGAATTTTATGATCTGAATTTTCTTCTATTAATTCTTTAAGATCTTTAAGATCTTCTGGAGTTCTGACAAAAGATAATGCAATCCAATCTACTTTACTTTCAATTGCAAATAAAGCATCTCGAATATCTTTTTCAGTAAGGGCTGGCAATGATACTTTTGTATTGGGTAGATTAACTCCTTTTTTAGATTTTAATGGACCTCCTTGTATTACTTTACAAACTACTCTACTGGTTTCAATATTACTTGATACTGCTTCAAAAATGAGTTTCCCATCATCTAATAAAATACGTTCTCCAGGATTTACATCTTTAGGGAATGCCTTATAGGTCATATATATATTATCCGGTGTTCCTGGTACATCTTCTACTGTTTGAAAGGTTACTAAATCACCTTCATTTACAACCACATCTTCTTTCATTACGCCCACACGTAATTTAGGTCCTTGTAAATCAGCTAATATAGCGGTAGTATAACCATATTCTTCGTTTAATTCTCGAATAATACGTATGCGTTCTGCAACATCTGTATAGTCTGCATGGGAAAAATTGATACGAAATACATCTGCCCCGGCATCCATCATTTTTTTAATCACTTCTTTCGAACTACAGGCTGGGCCTAAAGTTGCTACTATCTTTGTTTTTTTTTGTGTACGCATTCTTAAAATATCAAATTATTTTTAGATTTAATTTCATTCGGATTTACTTCGTAAACAGCTGAAATCAAATCAATTTTGTTTAACTTATAAATTATTTCTTTTAATTCTATTTGTTCATCATGTTCAATTTTTAATACGAAATCAACTTTTTTTAAATCTGTTACCAAATTTACCTGAGTTGTTATACTGTTTTCTTGAAATAATGAATTTCCTATAATTGAAGGGGGAAGTTCTATCTCTTGCTTATTTTGTATTAGATCCCAAGTCATCATTGTTTCATCATCTTCATATGTAAATCTAGAAAAAGTAGCTAATTGTTTATTGATTTCGACCGAATTTCATTCTCATTTTTGAAAAGTAAAATTCCTAAATTTTGATTGATCTTATAAGCCAATCTATAATCTTCTAAAGTAGTATGAATAGCAAGTAGGTCGTAATCTACCTGATCAAAATCCCCAAGATGAATTTGATGTTTAAGTTTTGTCATACTATTCAACATTGAAAACAAAGGTAAATCTTTTTTAAAAAAGCATTAATATTTATCGTTAAAAAATATCGACAAAAGACAAATTAAGAACCGATAAGATAGATTTCTTATTTTTTAGCTATCTCTTTATATGCGGTTGTACTTGATCAGTAATTTTAAAATTTATACAGAATTTTCTTTATTTCTAAATCTTTTAGAAATTAATACTATTAAAAGATTTTTTGATGACTCCTGAATATAAATAGTAGATCTTTAATAAAAAGATTGCTCCTTTTAAAAAAGGAGCAAGTAATAAAAAGTACCTTTTATTTTTTAAAACCTTTAGTTGTATAGTAAATATTATTTAACATGATGGCTTATGATAAATCTACAACATTTTTTTAAATCCAATTGCCTAAAATCATTTTTTTAAGATAATTTTATATTTTTTTAACAGATATTTCCTATTTTTACAATCTTAGGACACTCCTTGCTTATATTTTGAATGTTATCAAATAAATTTTTTAAATTAATGTAAATCATTTTCTTTAAAAAATTTAACAAAAGAGTTTTATTAAATGATTGACAATGCCTCTTCAATCGTGCTATATATTTTTTCTAACTGTTGATCTGTTATAATATAAGGAGGTAATATATAAATAATATTTCCTACTGGACGAAGTATAATCCCTTTTTCAATAAAAAAATTGTATAATTTATTACGAATAGATCCGTAATAAGAGATTTCTTGATTTGTAACAACTTCTAGTGCAAAAATTACTCCTTTTACTCTAGAGGTTTTTACTTTTGGATGTAGCTTAATTTTTGATTGAAAAAGTAAATGTTGTTGATGAATTCTATAAATATTCTTTTGCGTTTCATCTCTTTGTAATAACTGAATACTAGCTAAAGCTGCAGCACAACCTGTTGGATTAGCCGTAAAAGTATGTCCATGAAAAAAAGCATGATTAACGGATTCATTTTTGAAACCATTAAAAATAACATCCGTAAAGGAAGTAATAGCCATAGGAATTGTCCCTCCTGTTAATGCTTTAGACAAACACATCATATCAGGATTTTCTTTAAGATAATGACAGGCAAAAAGTAGTCCTGTTTTGCCAAAACCAGTCATAACTTCATCAGCTATAGTAAATACTGAATTATTTTTACAAATTGTAATTAATTCATCTAAAATAGCTGGCTCATACATAATCATTCCTGCCGCTCCTAGAACTAGGGGTTCAAAAATAAATGCTGCAACTTGATGCTCTTGTAAGGCTTTTTGAATTGCTTTTTTAGAAATTTCTTCTTTTCCTTTTATTGGAACGGGAATTCTAATAACTTTTATTAATGAATCCTGAAAAGCTTCTGTAAATAACCCTATTCCGCTTACTGCCATAGCACCAAAAGTATCGCCATGAAAAGCGTCTTCAAAAGCTATTATTGTATCTTTTTTAATTCCTTTATTAAAAAAATATTGAAAAGAAGCTTTTATAGCTATTTCAACAGCTGTTGATCCATTGTCTGAATAGAAAAATTTTTTTTGGTTGGGTGGTAATATTTCAACTAATTTTTCAGCTAGTTCTACTGCCTTATTATGTGTAAAACCTCCAAATAGAACGTGTTCTAAAGTAATTAATTGATCATAAATAGCTTTTGCAATAAATTCATTTGAATGACCAAAAGGATTTACCCACCAAGAAGCTATAGCATCTATATATTCTTTGTTTTGCTGATCCCACAATAGGGCATCTTTTCCTTTTACTATAGCTGGTAACGTTCCTATTGTTTGATGTTGTGTGTAAGGGTGCCAATTATATAGTTGGTCTTTTTCAGATAAAGTCATAAAATTATTTTATTTAACTCAATAGATAAGTATCTTTTAATTTTAAAAAATCTTATAGTTTTAATAAATGATCTCGGAATTTATCAGCATAATAGGAAATTACATTTTCATCAAAATACGGTTCGTTCTCTATACGTCCTATCATTTGTAGATTTGATTTATTCAGAATAATGGTTTCTGTTGGAGGGTTTTCATCTCCTGAAAAAATAATTCCTGCAACTTTTATATTTCTAGTTTTAAACAATTCTAAAGTCATTAAGGTATGATTAATACTCCCTAAATAATGTCTAGAAACCACAACCACTTTATAATCAGGCTTAATTAAATCAATAACGTAATCTGACTCGTTTAACGGAACTAAAATTCCTCCAGCACCTTCAATTACTAAATGGTTATCTGTTAAGGGTTCTACAATTTTTTTAAATCTATTACAACATTATCAATTGTAGCTGCAAGATGTGGGCTGGCAGGAGTATTTAATGCGTAAGCATTAGGGTGTATTTTTAACTTAGGATTTGCAACTCTTATTTTTATTTTATGGCTATCTGAATTATCTAAATCACCTGCTTGAATAGGTTTCCAATAATCTGCTTCTAATGCTTGTGTAATAATAGCTGATGCAACTGTTTTCCCTACATCAGTCCCTATACCTGCAACAAAAATTTTCATTTTATAACATTTTTTTATTACAAAAATAGGAAAAACACATACTCATACTATATTTTGATAATATTCTTTATTTAAATGAACAGATTGCATTAGGCTTTTAACTCCTTATTTTTCAATCTTTTTTTATAGATAGGAAATTTTTATATAGGGGGTAATTCTGAATGATACTCTTTTTCTTAATTAGTAATAATGCACTAAGTATTTGTAAAATAAACTTTTGAGATTGTATTGAGAATATAAGTGATTAAATGAGGGTGTCCAAAAAGTAAAAAATCAACATCTAGTTTATGATTCTTGAAGAATCTGTTCTTTTTACTAAAACAAGAAGGATTTATTTTTCTGGACACCTTCATAAAATTTTATGTGTGCTATTAAAAATTTTTATTAAAAGCCATAATTAAATCCTAGACCAAATACTTCTCTAATTTGAAAAGCAGCAACAGCATTATCATCATAAATAGCTTGAAAAGCTAAATTAGTAGATATATATTTATTAATTTTCATTACTACGTTTGCTTGGTAATCAATATCTACATTTTGTGGTTTATCTAAATAGTTAGCGTATAAGTTTAAAATGTTTTCCCACGTAACATTATCCATTAGTTTAAATTTGTAGTAGCCTTGTAAACCCGCACCAAACTCAAAACGAACAGATTTTCCTTGTTCCACGCCAAAAGAAGTGCCATTTTCAGTAAAATGTGAATGAACTAAAACTAAACGAGCGGTTGCAGGAGCTATATTAAATTTAAAATTTTCATGTTTTTTCCACATCATACCAGGTCCTAATTGTAAATAAGCTGGCGAGAAAAAATGAGATATTTTGTTTCCGTTCGTATCAAAACCAGAATCCATTTGTGTTTTAAAATCTAAGAAAGCGGAATAAAACCAATATCCTTTTGCTCTTTTTCCTAATACTGAGTTATATAATAATCGATCATCAGATTTACGAATAGGAGCATCTTTTAGTTTTGTTAAACCGTAAGCAACAATGATTTTATTATCCCAAATTAGGTCTTTTGATTTATAATTGAAGTCATAATTAATATTAATATTACCTGCAATACTAGAAGTTCCTCCAGCACGCCATTTATCATTGAATGCTGATTGGTTAAATAAGAAATTAAAATTACCTCCTTTTTTCCAGCCTACACTCGTTGTGTCTTGTGCTTTTTTTTCTGTTTCTGAAGTTCTTTTTATTAATTCTCCTTCAGTTGTTTGTGCATTAAGCAAAGTTTGACATGCTAAAATAGCCAAACATAAAATTGATTTTCTCATAATGTAAATGTTTATTTGGTTCTCTTAAAAATCGGAACTGCTGAACAGGCTTCACCAAACATTACACTTTTTGCCACTTTTTGTAATTGTGCAATTGCCATGATGTATGCTTCTTTCGGAACAGGTTTTTTCGAGCAACCTTTCAAAATTACTGGTTTATCAAGGTATTTACTGAAATCGATTCGTAGAATTTCTTCTATATATAAATTTATATCAATTTCTTCTATATTTCCAAGTATAATTTTTTTTGCGTATTGATCTAAATAAGAAGCAACTAATATAGGGGCCCAAGTGGGTAAAATAGCATCTGAACTACAATAAATGGCGCAATAATGATCTTTATATTGTGACCAATCATGATTTTTTAGGGCTTCTCTAAATTGTTTTTCTCTTAATAAAAAACCTTCTATAAGCCACTGACTTATATCAACAGTAGTTCTTGTACCTATTGGGTAAAAATCTTCAAGATCAAATACTTCAAGTGAGCTATTAGCTACTTTATTTACTATTTCTTCCATATTTTTTTCATGTAAAAGATAAAAAGTCAAAAGATATTGCTTAAATATTTTTGACTTTTTATAAGGTGCGATTAAAGCATTCCTAATTCTAATTTTGCTTCTTCACTCATTAAATCTTTACTCCAAGGTGGGTCAAAAGTAATTTCTACTTCACATGATTTAACCGCTTCTAATTTTTCAATTTTTTCTTTTACTTCATTAGGGAGTGTTTCAGCCACAGGGCAGTTAGGTGATGTTAACGTCATCAGAATTTTCACATCCATGTCTTCATTAACAAAAACATCATAAATTAAGCCTAATTCGTAAATATCTACGGGAATTTCAGGGTCGTAAATACGTTTTAAAACTTTTACTACTTCTTCTCCTAGATTAATGTTGTCGTTGAATTCTTCCATTACTATTCAGTTTTGAGTCATCTTTTTGAATCACAATAAAGACTTGTATACGATGATTACAGATATGACTATAATTTTATTTTTTACTCAAAAATGCTAATGCGTACATTTTTATTTGTTTAATCATTGATACTAAACCGTTGGCTCTTGTGGGTGATAAATGTTCCTTTAAGCCTATTTCATCTATAAAGTCTGTTTTAGCATCTAGGATAGCTTGTGCGGGTTGATTAGAAAATGTTCTAATTAATATCCCTATAATTCCTTTAGTCAAAATAGCATCACTATCAGCTGTAAAAACAATGTTTCCTTCTTTTTCTTCTGCATGAACCCATACTTTAGATTGACAGCCTTTGATTATATTTTCTTCTGTTTTGTATTCTTCTTCAATTAGGGGTAATGATTTTCCTAGCTCAATTATGTATTCATAACGTTGCATCCAATCATCAAACATTGAAAACTCATCTACAATTTCATTTTGAATTTCTTCTATGGTCATTCTTAATAGAATTTATTTCTGTTAATTATTGCTTTTTATATAAGAAACTAATTTTGATACAAATTTTTCAATCTCTACAGGTGGATATCCGTGATCAAAACCTGCTGATTGATATTCTTGACCGTCTTTTGTTATTTTTAGATCAGCATGAGGTGCTCCATCATGATAACGGAGTTGAGTAGGAGCTTTTAGTTTATTTAACTCCTTTAAATTAATTTGGCTTAACAAATTTTGCAACTCATTTATTTGTGTATTTGTTAGTTTTATCTCTCTAAGATGTTCTTCTTCTCGATTTTCTGTATAACTTAAAGCATCATTAGTTAGTTTAATTTTTAAATAATAACCTCTTGTATTAGCAATATATTCAACAAACATTCCTTTTTCCTGTTTATTTGTTATACTATTCTCAACTGACTTAATAGAGGTATCAATGGGTTTATTTTTTTCATCTGTTACTACAGTTGTTCCAGATGTGGTTAAAGTTGTTTTTTTGCATTTACAAGAAACCAATAAAATAAAAACTGAAAATAAGGTGAGTGCAATTTTTTTCATCTGATTATTTTTTTTAAGATAACATCATTTTTGCTTTTTTTACAGCTTCTACAAAGGTATCAATCTCTTCTTTTGTATTATAAAAAGAGAAACTTGCTCTTACAGTCCCTGGAATTTCAAAGAAATTCATGATGGGTTGTGTACAATGATGACCTGTTCGAACGGCTATACCTAATTTATCTATAATTGTGCCAATATCATATGGATGAATCCCTTGAATATTAAAAGAAATTACAGATGTTTTGTTTTCTGCTGTTCCAAATATTTTTAAACCTTCTATTTCTAATAATTTTTCGGTAGCGTATCTTAAAAGTTCTTTTTCTTGTTTCTGGATGTTTTCAAAGCCTATTTCATTCAAATAATCAATTGCAATACCCAGAACAATTCCATCAGCTATATTAGGAGTTCCAGCTTCAAACTTATGTGGTAATTCAGCATAAGTAGTTTTTTCAAATGTTACTTCTTTTATCATCTCTCCTCCTCCCATATAAGGAGGAAGCTTATTTAACCACTCTTGTTTTCCATATAAAATTCCAACTCCTGTTGGTCCACAAATTTTATGTCCAGAAAAGACATAAAAATCACAATCTAAAGTTTGCACATCTGGTTTTAAATGGGGTGTAGCTTGAGCTCCATCAATTAAAACAGCAGCATTTACTTGATGTGCTTTTTGAATAATATATTCGATAGGATTTATTGTCCCTAAAGCATTTGAAATATGATTAACGGAAACTAGTTTAGTTTTATTAGAAAGTAATTTATCAAATTCTGATAAAATTAGCTCTCCTTTTTCATTCATTGGAATAACAACTAATTTAGCTCCTGTACGCTCACATAGCATCTGCCAAGGTACTATATTGCTATGATGTTCTAATGTGGAAACAATTACTTCATCATCAGGATTTAAAAGAGTTGTAAATCCATTTGCTACTAAATTAATTCCTTGGGTAGTTCCTGATGTAAAGATAATCTCATAATTATGTTTTGCATTGATGTGTGTCTGAATTTTATCACGAGATTCTTCATAAGCATTAGTTGCTAATTGACTCAAAGTGTGTACTCCACGATGAATATTAGCATTGATTTCGTTATAGTATTTAGAAATAGCATCTATTACTACTTTTGGCTTTTGAGCAGTAGCTCCATTATCAAAATATATTAAGGGTTTCCCATTTACTTTTGTTTTAAAATAGGAAAATCTTCTCTAACTTTTTGGATATCAAACATATTATTTAGAAAAATTCTAAATGCAAAATTAGTTAATTAGTTAGGATATTTTATTAAAGTTTTTAAAAACTTTCATTTCTTCCTGTTCTATTAAAGCTTTCTTATTTAAATTCAATGGGGATTTTTTTATGTTACTAAGAACATTTCTATTATAATAAGTAATAACTGAATTTGTTTTTAGTAAATGAAAATTTATTGTGTTTATACTTTTCTTTTTAAAGTTATTAATTTTTTGATTCATTAAATAGGTTATTAGGAATGATATTATCCATACAAATAGTAAAATATTTTTAGTTATTAAAAATATCTATTTCTTAAAATTATCTTTAATAAGAAAAATCATTTTTTTTATGATAGTAAAAAACTTTATATTGCAGTAAATAAATATTTTTTAAGCAATATTCTTTAACTAGACAATGTATATAATTTCATACAAATAAAATAAGGATTGCTACTATCTAATTTAATATCATTACACAGATGAAAAAAATACTAGGATTTATCACATTCGTTTTTATAGGTGTTTTAGGGATTGTAATATTTCAAAATTATCCAAAGCTAGATTTAATTTCGGGGTTTTCAGCAAAAAGTGTTGCTTCTGGTCATTTTTTAGATAATCGGCCCCTCTCTATTATTGAAAAAACAGATAATGATATTAACTTAATTGATTTAGCTAAAAATGAAATTAATGATGAAAATAAATTTGCTGAATCATCAGTATACGGATTTAAGAAAAGAAAAGCGGTATACAGAGAAGGTTTAGGAACAGTATTAATTAATGATGATTATGACCCAAACAAACCTTATTTAGTTCCTAAACGAAATTTTACAATTAACAAAAAAATACCTTTCCCATATGGTGGTGGTGAACCATCTAAACCTGATTTTACCAACATTAATTATGATCGTTTAAACAAGGCTGTTTCTCAAGGATTTGAACCTAATAAAAAAGGGAAGAGATGTACTCGCGCAATAGTAGTAGTTTATAAAGACCAAATTATTGCTGAAAAATATGCTCCAAATTTCACTAAAAATTCAAGATTATTAGGATGGTCCATGACAAAAAGTATAACTGGAACTTTATTTGGTATTCTTCAAAAACAAGGTAAATTAAATATTAATCAACCTGCTCCCATTACTGAATGGAAAAATGATGCGCGTAAAAACATTACTATCCATAATCTATTACAAATGAATTCAGGTCTAGAATGGGATGAAAATTATGATAAAATATCTGATGCGACTAAAATGTTATTTCAAGAGAGTGATATGACTAAATCTCAAATAAAAAAACCATTAGTTGGAAAACCTAACGCTAGTTGGAACTACTCCTCTGGCACAACAAACTTACTTTCAGGAATCATTCGTTATCAGTTTAAAACACATCAAGAATATTTAGACTTTTGGTATAGTGCGCTAATTGATAAAATTGGAATGCATTCAATGATAGTTGAGACAGACTTAGCTGGACATTATATAGGCTCTTCTTATGCTTGGGCTAATGCTCGTGATTGGGCAAAATTTGGTTTGTTATATTTACATAAAGGAAACTGGAATGGTGAACAATTATTCGATCCCAGCTGGTCTAATTATGTAGCTACTCCTACTCCTACTTCTAATAATGAATATGGTGCTCAATTTTGGTTAAATGCAAGTGGTGTATTACCTGATTGCCCTAAAAATATTTATTATGCTGATGGTTTTCAGGGACAACGTGTGTTTATAATACCTTCTCATGATATGGTAATCGTTCGTTTAGGCTATGGTCATATAGACTTAAATACTCTAGTAAAAGACATTTTAGCTAGTATAAAACAATAATCTATAAAATAGTTACCTGTCTTTATCCGAATAATATTTATAGATTATTCGGATAATAAAGTATAACACATAAAATGCTTTTGTTTTCTAGATATAAAGAATTAAGAGATATAACTTTAAATATATCAAATATTATTTTTTAATTTCCTTAATATCACTTCGTATTAACCACCCTTCTTTTAAATCAGCTATTTGAATTTTGTAGTAATTATCTAAACTTTCAATAATTTTTACTTTTGTTCCGGCATGCAGAGTAAAAACATTACTTGATGTTGCGTTAGGTTCACTTTTTACATTAACCAGATCTGCAAAAACAATAGCTAGCTTTTCTTTTTGCAAACGATTATATTCATAAAAACCTGCAAAAAGACTTAATAAAACGAAACATAAACCTAATAAGATTCCTCCAAAGAAAATTCGTTTTAAAATTGTCTTATCCGAATAATAATAAACTACAAAACACGCTAATGTGAGGAAAGCAAAAATAATAGCAATCCATCCCCAAGTGTCATAGTGAAAGATTGAGGTAAAATCTGCTATAATTTTAGAAAAACCAACTTGTGGCACTTCCTGAATATCATCAATTGCCATTTTTTGAGCAAATGCCAAGTTGTTTTGTATTTCAGCATCATTAGGACTTAACAACAACGCTTTTTCAAAATTAAAAACGGCTGGTGCCACTCTATTTAATTTATAATAACAGTTCCCTAAATTATAATATACTTCAGCTGACTCTTGTCTTTCTGACAAAATACTTTCATAAGCTTGAATTGCTTCTTGATATTTTCCTTTTTGATAAAAATCATTTCCTCTTTCAAATGGACTGTTTGCCCAAATAAATTGTGATAGGAATAAAAATATATAGACTAATTTTCTCATTCTCTGTTTATTTTATTTACCTAAAAAATAAAATTACAATTCTTTGTAAAACTCTGTAAAGCAACATCTATAAGATACAGTTTGACAATGCTTTTCAATTTCATTAAATTAAACTAACTGCTTTTCTAAATTAGAAATAATGCTTACTGCTAAATTATAATCATTCTGAATACTTGTACTAGTAGATGGTGCATATCGAGCAAACTCGCAACTCTCTATTAAAGCAATAAATTGCACTATAGTATCATCTGTTGCTTGTTTTTGCATTAATAATTCACGGATTTTGTCTTTACTCATATCGGTTGTTTCGATATGTAGTTTTGCTTTTAAGAAATTATGTAATGCACGTTCTAAAGCGATATAGAAGGGTTCTTTATTTGCTAATTGTTTTTGAGCTTCTGATAAGTATTTTTTAGCTAATTTATTTGACAACTTGATTCTATTACCTTCCAAATCTGCTTTTCTTTCTTCTTCCTTACGACGTAAGGTAATAATAAATGGAATTGCTAAAAATGGCGCAATTAATAGTGCATAAAATAAACCTGATCCTAAGAAATCTGAAATGTTTTGTGATTGTAAAGTGGTTTTTGTTTTAATAAATCTAAAGGTAGAAGCTGCTGTTACTTTTGATTTATTAAAATTTGTTGAATTATTTGCTAAAATATCTCCTTTGTCTACGAATAATGTTATTTCTTTAGATGTAATTGATTTATACGTTTTTGAATCTAAATCAAAGTAAGTAAAAGTCATCGGCTTGATTAAATATTTCCCTTCACTTTGTGGAATAATTGTATAAGTATCTTGAATATTACCAGTCATTCCAGAAAGTGGTGTTTGCACCTTTTCTTGATGTTGAGGGTCATACATTTCTAATGAAGAGGGCACAGTAGGTTTAGGCAACGTAAATAACTTTAAGTTTCCTGTTCCTGAAACTGCTATTTTTAAATCAATGGATTCTCCTGCTTTAACGCTAGTTTTAGATGGAATTACTTTAAAATCAAAACTTCCTACTGCTCCTGTAAAATCAGTTGGTTTTCCTGCTTCAGGAAGTGCTTTAACCATAATGGTTTTCGCTCCTGCCGAAACTTTCTTATGTCCCATAGTCATAATCGGACGACCAAAAAAATCTACATCCCCAGAAGGAACTTCTACTTCTACATCTAAAGTTAATGGTTCTATAACTAATTTACCTGATTTTTGAGGATATAAAACGGTTTTACGTAGCACTGCATAGCGATACATTTCTCCTTTAAACTTTCCTTCTTGTACTTGTAATTGTTTAATATCTATATTTTGACTCCAGAAGTTGTTATACTTAGGATTTTGAGTCTCTTGCCAACCTCCTACTCCTGAACGATGACTAACATAGATCTTATAAACTACGGTAATAGGTTCATTGAGATATGGATTACTATTGGAAATTTCAGCAACTAAATGTACCCCTTCTTTTCCCATAGCTGATGAAGTTGGCGCTTGTTGGCGTTGTTGTTGATAATAAGGACTACCTCCTCCGTATGGATCATAAGGATCACGTTCTTCAGGAACTGGATTTCCTACAGTTATTTTAACAACATTAGACTTATAATTTTGGCCATTTATTTCAATAGAAGCACCTTTAATAACGAAAGTTCCTTTTTTAGTGGGTTGTAAGAAATAGGAGTAGGTTTTCTCATAGGATTTTCTTCCATTAATCCACGAATAGCTAACTGATTGATTAGGTCCTCCTATTATTCGGAACCCATCAAATGTTGGAGGATCAAAATTATCTCCATCATCATTCATTGTGAAATCAATTCGTAAACGCTCGTTTATACCCAAATTGTTTTTGCTCACGTTAGTCACAAACTGGACTTGAGCAGTGATTTCCACACAAAATAATATAAGTATAAAAAATAGTTTCTTCATTCTTCTTGTTTTCTTTTCTACCAATCTTTTCCTTCTTGTTTAGGAGCTCCTTTTACTTTTCGAGCATTCACTCGATCTTGAATTTTTTCTCCTCGTTATTTACCGCATCTAATAAATTTTGCATCCTATCTTTCGGAACATTATTAGGTTTAGGTTGCGGATTATTCTGGTTTTGACCTTTGTCTTGATCTTTATTATCAGGTTTGTCTTGCTTGTTTTTATTTTTATCGTTCTGATTTTTGTCCTTATCTTGATTTTTATCTTGATTTGGTTTTTTATCAGGACTATCCCCTTTTTTATCCTTTTTCTTATCATCATTTTTTGAAGGTGGATTTTCCTTCAATAATTTTTTGCTAACGCATAATTATAGCGTGATTCTTCATCAGCTGGGTTATTACGTAGGGCATTTTTATAGGCTTCAACTGCTTTATCATATGTTTTTTCTTTCATATAAGTATTTCCTAAATTATGATAAGCATATTGTTTTTCATTCTTTGTCGTGGCAATTTCTGTTGCCTTAGCATAAGCAACCTTTGCTTCTGATGCTTGATTTTGCTTATAAATAGCATTTCCTAAATTATAAGCGGACACTGCTTTTTTAGGATTATTACTTTTTGAAACTCTAAAATTTGCTTCTGCTTGAACATATTGTTTTTTATCAAATTGCGAAACACCGTCAGGCAATTCAAAATCTTTTTCTGCTGCGCAAAAATACTAACAGAAATTGATAAAACGATATGTAAAATAATTCTTTTCATTTCCATTTAACCAAAAAGGTTTAATTTTTTATTTAAAAATCACTAGAATCTTAATATTTAACAATAGTCACAAAGTTATGATTGAGCTATTTTATAAGCTTTATGCTTTGCTTATGTTTTTATGGTTAAAATTTTATTTCTTTTCATTAAACAAATCTAATTTTTGCACCCATTTTGTTTTTCGTTCTAAAAGAAATACATCTAATAACAACAAGAAAAAACCTATTCCTAAAAACCATTGAAACTGTGATTGAAAATTAGCCATCTCAGTTGCTTCAAATTGTGTTTTTTGAATATTATTCAATGATTTTCGCATAAAATCAACTACTTGTTTGGTATTTGCACCGTTTATATAACCTCCATTAGCGGCTTTAGCAATAGCTTCTAAAGCTTCTGGTCGTAACTTAGTAGTAACGGTTTGTCCTGTTTCTTTGTCTTTATGGTATTCAATAGAATTACCATTTCTAATAGGAATAGGTCCTCCATTAGGAGTTCCTACACCAATAGTAATGATTTTTATTCCTCTTTTACGAGCTTGTGCAGCTGCTTCTTGGGCTTTTTCTGAATGGTCTTCGCCATCTGTCACCATGACTAAAAGTTTACTTGTATTACCGCTCCCTTCAAAGTATTTTTCAGTCAATTGAATTGCTTCATCTAAATTACTTCCTTGCGAAGAGATCATTCCTGGATTCATTCCTTGAAGAAACATCTTAGCGGCATTATAATCTGTTGTTATTGGCAACACAGGAAAAGCACTTCCCGAATAAGCAATAATACCTATACGATCATTTCCTAACCCGTTAATAATTTGAGACACTAATTGTTTACTTTTTTCTAAACGACTGGGGGCTATGTCTTCACAAAGCATACTTTTAGAAATATCAATTGCAAATACAATATCAATTCCTTCTCGTTTTACTTTTTCTACTTTCGTACCAATTTTAGGGTTAACTAATCCTAAAATTAGCATTACAGATGCAAAGAGTAATATTCCAAATTTTAATATTGGTTTAAAAGTTGATTTTTCAGGACTTAATTTTTTAAGCAATTCTAAATCGCCAAACTCTTGTTGCTTTTTTCTTTTCCAAAATTGGTTCCAAAAGAAAAACCCTACCAAAATTGGTAATAAAAGAAATAAATACAGGTATTTTGATTCGTCTAATTCGTACATCTTTTTTTAAATTTCAATTGCAATTTTTAATAACAATTTCAATTATATAAAACTTCTAAAAACTGTTTTTCTTAATATTATTTCTATCAATAACAACAAACCTGCGAACCAAACCCAAGGACGGTATTTTTCGTCATAATTAACGAATTTTAATTCATCTACTTTGGTTTTTTCTAATTTGTTGATTTCATTATAAATGTTTTCTAAACTTGAATTATTTGTTGCTCTAAAATATTTTCCTCCTGTTTTTTGTGCAATGCCTTTCATTAATTTTTCATCAATTTGAACGGGCATCATTTTAAACAAAAAACCTCCGTTAGGTGCATACGCATATGGAAATAAAGCATTACCGTTTGTTCCTATTCCTATTGTATAGACCTTAATCCCTAAATCAGCCGCAATTTCAGCTGCTGTTTGTGGATCTAATAAACCTGCATTATTAACGCCATCCGTCATCAAAATAATAACTTTACTTTTTGCTTTACTATCTTTTAAACGGTTAACAGCTGTAGCTAATCCCATTCCTATACCTGTCCCGTCTTGCAAAACATTATCATATTTAATATCATCAATGGCTTGTAACACTACAGCCTTATCACTCGTAACTGGTGTTTTGGTATAAGCTTCAGCCGCATAAACTACTACTCCTATACGATCATTAAAACGTTCTTTTACGAAACTAGATGCCACTTCTTTTAGTGCCTCCATTCGATTAGGTTTTAAGTCTTTTGCTAACATACTTCCTGAAACATCAGATGCAATTACAATATCAATACCAAAAGTACTATTTGTTTTATTACTTACATCTACTGTCCTTGGTCTTGCCATAGCTATTATTAAGGCACTTAAAGTAAATAACCGTATGGCAAAAAGAACGGGTTTTAACTTAGGCAAAATGGATGTTGTTGCTTGAAAACCTTTTAATGAACTTACCTTTAGTGTTGGTTTTTCTTTTTATTCATAAAAAAATACCACGTAATTACTAAAGGTAGTAATAAAAATAACCAGAAAAATTCAGGATTTAAAAATGTTACATTCTTCATTAGGGTGCTTTTTTAAGTTCAACAGATTGTAACATGCGATGGGCTATTTTTTCACCATTTTTATCTCCTTCTCTAAAGGCAATCATTATTTGTTGCAAACCGCCTTCTTGACTAAACAATAATACTTGATAAATCATTCGGTCTCCATTTTTTGTTAAACTACCATATCCTTTTAGACCTTTTAATCCTTCTTTAGTTTTAAAATCTTCTTGTTTTACTACTATATCTTCACAATCTTGATTTTGTAAAGTTTGAATCATTCCTGTTAAAGCTTGTCCTAAGTCTACATTCGTTTTTTGTTTAAATTCTGTTGATGAAATGGCAATATAAAACCCTTGTGATAAACTTCCGTAATCAAACATTTGAGTGGTTTTTACAATACCTGCTGCATCATTCGGAATAGCTTTTGAAACATCAGTACGTGTTAATACTTCAGGGGTTTCTATCACAATGGCTGGATTTCCATATTCTGATTTTATCCAATCTGTATTAACTAATTCTTTAGTAGATGGACCTGTAAAACCATTTTTAATAAAATCAATACCTTTTGTAATTCCTATAAAAATAAAGGCTGATAGAATTAAGAAGCCTACAATACCTACAATAGCGGTTACTTTCCTTTTTTGTTCTTGTTTTTTACGAATTTCTTCTTGTTCCTTTTGCCACTTCACGCTGGTTTCATCAACTACAACAGGAATTGATTTGTGGATATTGATAATACTTGATTCAATTTTTTTTCTATCATCTGCAATTTCAAAATCTAAAGGTTTTGACTGCGCAAACTTTACTAAATCGGCTTGTTTTAGAACTCTGTCTAAACTCTCAACGGTTTCACGAGAAAGTTTTAATTTTCTCTTTTGTGCTGCTTGTCGTAAACTTACAATGAGCTCAGAGGTTGTACTTTCTTTTGCTGGAATTTCTATAGCCTCTTCTATATATTCTCGAGCAATATCTGTTAGTTCAGAATAATAGGCTTTTATTTCTCCTTTTACTAAAAAATCTTTCTTTTCTAATAATTGTAATAACCCTGTTGCTTTTTCGATAGGTGTACTGTATATAGTTTCAGAGGAAACTGGTTTTTGATATTTTTTATACAATTTATATGCTAAAAAGCTTAAACTGATTAATGCTAATATCCCTAAAAGATATTTCCACCAATTACCCACTGGTTTTTCAGCTTCAATAATTGGTTTAATATCATACATTTTTTGTTTTAAGGTATCTACTTTTACATTAAATACTTCTACTTTGATACTATCTGAAAAATAAGGTTTATTATTAATTAAAACAGGGATTTTAGGAATAACAAATTTACCTGAATCAAACTGAATTAAACCGTATTTCTTAATAAGTTCAAACTTTGATTCTTCTTTGATTGTATCTATAGGATACGATTCAATTACTTCAAATGAACCAAAAGTCTTATCTTTAGGAAATACGACATTCGTTTTTTGATTTGATTTTACTCTTAAACTTAAAGTAAATTGTGCACCGATTTTGTTTTTAGTTGTATCAATTTTTGTTTCTAAAGATTGTGAATGGACAACCGTTTGAATTAATAGAAATAATAAAAAACAATATTTTTTAATCAAATTCATCTATTTTTATCTTGATTTAAAATAACCCAACAATTTTTTCACATAACTTTCATCAACTCTTGTATGCACCGTTCCTGCACCACATTTTGAGAAAACATCCTTAAAATAACTTACTTTCTCTTGGTAGTATTTCTCATATTGTAAACGAACATTTTTTGAACTGGTATTTATCCACTGTATAGCATCTGTTTCAGCATCTTGCATAGCTACTAAACCTACATCTGGTATTTTTTCCTCACGAATATCAAAAACCCTTATGCCTGTAATATCATGTTTTTTACTGGCAATCTTTAATGTTTTTTCATAATTATCATCAGTAATAAAATCAGAAATCATAAATACAATTGCTTTCTTTTTTTGTGTTGCAGAAAGAAATTCTAAGGCTTTACCTACATTCGTTTGTTTGCTCTTAGCTTCAAACTCAATTAATTCTCGAATAATACGTAATACATGTGATTTTCCCTTTTTAGGAGGAATATATAATTCAATTTGGTCTGAAAATAAAATTAACCCAATTTTATCATTATTCTGGGTTGCTGAAAAAGCTAATGTTGCTGCTATTTCAGTTACAATTTCACTTTTTAATTGATTTTTAGTACCAAAACTTTCCGAACCCGAAATATCTACCATTAACATCATAGTTAATTCACGTTCTTCTTCAAAGACTTTTACATAAGGTTCTTTGTAACGTGCCGTAACATTCCAGTCAATAGCACGCACATCATCTCCATATTGATATTGACGTACCTCTGAAAAAGTCATACCACGTCCTTTAAAGGATGTGTGATATTCTCCCGAGAAGATATGATCACTGAGTCTTCGGGTTTTGATTTCTATTTTACGAACTTTTTTGAGTAAATCTTTTGTTTCCATTTTTAAGGCAATAAGCAATAGACAATAGGCAATAAGCCTTTTACTTGTGGCTTATCACTTATGGCTTGTGGCATTCTATGGTACTTCAATTTCGTTTACAATTTTATTAATAATATCTACTGAGGTTACATTTTCTGCTTCTGCTTCATAAGTAATACCTATACGATGACGTAATACATCATGTACTACCGCTCTAACATCTTCTGGAATAACATAGCCTCTGCGTTTAATAAAAGCATAACACTTAGCTGCTACAGCTAAATTAATACTTCCACGAGGTGAAGCTCCAAAACTAATTAAGGGTTTTAATGATTCTAATTTATATTTTTCTGGATAACGAGTAGCAAAAATGATATCTAAAATATATTTTTCAATTTTTTCATCCATGTATACCTCGCGTACTGCTTCTTGTGCACGAAGTATTTGCTCTATAGAAACAACTGGCTTTACTTTATCAAAACCTCCATTTAAATTTTGGCGGATAACGATTCGTTCTTCTTCCATTTTAGGATAGTCTATTACCGTTTTCAACATAAAACGGTCAACCTGTGCTTCAGGTAATGGGTAAGTACCTTCTTGTTCTACCGGATTTTGTGTAGCTAATACTAAAAATGGTTTATCTAATTTAAAGGTATTATCACCAATTGTCACTTGTTTTTCTTGCATGGCTTCTAACAAAGCTGATTGAACTTTTGCTGGAGCACGGTTAATTTCATCTGCTAAAACAAAATTAGCGAAAACAGGTCCTTTTTTAATAGAAAAAGCATTATCCTTAATATTATATATCATAGTCCCTACCACATCTGCAGGTAATAAATCAGGCGTAAACTGAATACGGCTAAAACTACCATAAACTGCCTGTGATAAAGTATTTATAGCTAATGTTTTGGCTAAACCAGGTACTCCTTCAAGTAAAATATGCCCTTGTCCTAAAAGCCCTATTAGTAACCGTTCTACCATGTGTTTTTGCCCGACGATGACTTTATTCATTTCCATCGTTAATAGATCAATAAAAGCACTTTCTCTCTCTATTTTTTCATTAATAGCTCTAATATCTAAAGTAGTGGTATTCTCTTCCATCGATTGTTTTTTTAAAGTCGTGAAATTAATATCTTATTCAATATGATGCAAATTGAAAATTTAATTGATTTTAGGCTGTTAACAATCAGTTAAATATTTTCAATTAGACCTTATTCAGACTCATTTTATGAAAGCTTTTTAGTATTTTTAAGTAATTTTTAGGAAAATGGAGATATGATTAATAAAAGACTTCTCATAAAAAATTTACTAGCTCATAATGATGAGAATAGTTTTTATGACAAAAAAAGGCAACTAAATCTTCATAATCTAGAAGGGAAGGCTAAATTTTTGAAGCATATTTGTGCTTTATCTAACTCTAATCCTAATAATAATTCTTATTTAGTTATAGGTGTTGAGGATGAAAGCAATGAAATTGTGGGGGATGATTTTTTTGATGATAGTAGAATACAAAATTTAGTAAATGCTTTTCTTCAAAATCCTCCAAAAATACAATATGAAAACATTCCCTTTCCTCATTTACCAAAAGAAAAAGTAGTAGGATTAGTTACTATTAAACCTAATCATAAAGTTTCTTATTTTAAAAAAGGAATACACTCTATAGAAACAGGAAGTACTTTCAAAAGAATTGGAAGTAATACGGTTCCAACACATGAGAAAATAGCTTATAGTAAACAAAATACAGAAACGGTGATTAGCATTGAAAACAATTCTAGAAATAGCATTGAACACACTCTTGAGGCTGTTTTAGATTTCATGAATATTAGACACAAGGACATGGCTACTCAATATAAAGTTTTTAAGGAACTTTTTATTGTATGCTGGGCTGGTAATAAAAAGAGTGGAAAGGTAAAACTTATTTTTCAAGAGTAGATATTGAATTAATTAATGAGCAGATTAAACTTTTTTATTCTGCGTTAGACGAGGTTACAATTGAATTCTCTGAAAACATTTTTATGATTACTGAATTTATACAACTTGGACTGAATGATAAAACAAGTTATTACCCTCTTGAAAAGGTTAACATTATATTCTTTGACAATGGATACTATAAAATAGAAAATGAGATTCTTTTTGAACCTCCTCAGTTTAACAAAAAGCTATTACAACATGTTTATAAAACTAACGAACTATTATTAGGAAAGTTAAATAAAGGAATACTTCTTACAGAAAAAGATTTAAAGGATCTTGAAAACCTCCCCCATACGTTAATGCTTTGTTATTTAAATGGTTTTGAAAATGCCAAGCAAAAATTAATTGAATCGAAGCCTCTTTTAAAGCCTTATCATAAAGTATATATTTCTTTTAAAGAGGCTTTGAGGGTATTACGAAAAATGAAGTATAATCATTAATTAAAAAGAATGAAATTAATCTTATTTATTATTAATTTGTGACTGAAAAACAAAATAAGCTCTCTTAGATGCTATTTCTTCTGCCTTCTTTTTAGAAGTAGCACGGGCTTTAGCCACAACTTCTCCGTTTAAATGTAATTTTACTGCAAAATACTTTACATTTCCAGCTGCATTATCATCATAAGTTTCATAATGAAAAGATTTTTTTCTTTCTGACACCATTCAATAAAAAGGCTTTTATAGCTAATTACTTTTCCTTCTAATCGATCAATATCTACGTAAGGTTTTATTATTTTTTTCTGAATAAATTGTTCACAAAAATTAAACCCTTTATCTAAATAAATGGCTCCTATAAAGGCTTCAAAAATATTTCCATGTACATTTTCTCCAAAGTGTTGCGCTGAGACTTTAGTTTCTACAAATTCAATTAATTTAAAGTCTTTTCCTAATTCATTTAAATGCTCACGAGAAACAATTTTAGAGCGCATTTTAGTCAAATAACCTTCGTCTCCATTAGGGACTTTACTAAATAGATGGGCCGCTATTACAGAACCTAACATTGCATCACCTAAGAATTCGAGACGTTCATAGTTTATTGGATAACCTTTTTCATCCGTTTTATTCATAGATCTATGAGTAAAAGCACGACGATAATGCTCTATATTGTCAGGTTTAAAACCTAAAATAGTAGTTATTTTTTTAAAAAAACTCCGTCTTCAGGATTTTGAAAACGGTTTTTTTAAATATTCTCTTAATAATTCTCATAAGATAGAATTATTCTATTTTCTTAAACAAAACACAGGCATTATGACCACCAAAACCAAAAGTATTACTCATAGCTACTTTTATATCTCGCTTTTGAGCTTTATTCAAAGTAAGGTTTAAATTTGGATCAATATTTTCATCTATCACATTATGATTAATAGTAGGTGGAATAATACCATTTTTAATAGCTAAAATAGAGGCTATTGCTTCAATAGCTCCTGCTGCACCTAACAAGTGCCCAGTCATAGATTTAGTAGAATTAATATTAATATTTTTAGCATGTTGACCAAAAACAGAACTAATAGCTTTTAATTCTGCTACATCTCCAAGAGGAGTAGATGTACCATGTGTATTAATATGATCTACATCTTCTGGTCTTAACCCTGCATCCTGTAGTGTGTTATTCATTACTGCAATAACTCCAATACCTTCTGGATGAGGAGCTGTTAAATGATAAGCATCAGATGACATACCACATCCTCCTACTTCGCAGTAAATTTTAGCGCCACGTGCTTTTGCATGCTCATATTCTTCTAACACTAACGCTCCAGCTCCTTCACCTAAAACAAATCCATCACGAGTAGCATCAAAAGGTCTTGATGCTGTTTCAGGACTTTCATTTCTTGTCGATAAGGCCTGCATAGAATTAAATCCTCCCATACCAGCAATCGTAACGGCTGCCTCAGATCCACCTGAAACAATTACATCACACATTCCTAGACGGATATAATTAAAAGCATCTACTAAAGCATTAGCTGATGAAGCACAAGCAGAAACAGTTGTATAATTAGGTCCCATAAAACCATTACGCATTGAGATGTGTCCTGGTGCAATATCAGCAATCATTTTTGGAATAAAGAATGGGTTGAAGCGTGGTGTTCCATCACCTTTAGCATAGCTTAAAACCTCTTCTTGAAAAGTCTCTAATCCTCCAATTCCTGCTCCCCAAATAACACCAACACGGTATTTGTTTATCTTATCCAATTCTAAACCAGAATCTTTAATAGCTTCGTCACTTGCTACAATAGCATATTGAGCGAATTTATCCATTCTTCTAGCTTCTTTTCTATCAATAAACTCCTCTACTTTGAAATTTTTAACTTCACAAGCAAATTTAGTTTTATGTTTTTCAGTATCATAATAAGTAATAGGAGCAGCTCCGCTTTTCCCATTAATTAGCCCTTCCCAGTACTCTTGAAGGTTATTCCCGATAGGCGTTAAAGCTCCTAATCCGGTTACTACTACTCGCTTTAATTGCATAGTTTAGCTGGTTTTGTTTTAATATAAAAAACCCCAAAGCACTTTTAATAACAACTAAAAGAAACAATGGGTATTACAGAATATGGTATGATTGTAATACAATCAATGTTTTTTACAAATCTAAAAAAGATTTTGATAAAGTCAGTAAAAAATAAGAACATCTGTAAGCTCTTTACTTACAGATGCAATTATTTATTATTTTTTAGCTTCTTCGATATAAGAGATCGCTTGACCCACAGTAGCAATGTTTTCAGCTTGGTCATCTGGAATTTGAATATCAAATTCTTTTTCGAATTCCATGATTAGCTCAACAGTGTCTAATGAATCAGCTCCTAAATCGTTAGTGAAGCTTGCTTCAGAAACTACTTCGTTCTCGTCAACACCTAATTTGTCCACGATAATCGCTTTTACTCTTGATGCAATGTCTGACATAATCTTTAATTTTAAATTTTAATTAGTTGGCAAAAATAAAAAAATTATTTAATTACTCCTTTTTTGTTTCATAAATCTGATCACGAAATTATAAAATTAATTTTATAAAGAAGTGTATTTTTTTGATTATTTGTCATGAATTATTCTTTTTTTGCAGTTTTAAACGCTTTTAATTTTAATAAGATTTAACTTTACTACTGTAACAACACTTAAGAAATCATGAAAAAAATTGTAATATTTGCTTCCGGTTCAGGATCTAATGCAGAAAAAATCATATTACACTTTGAAAAAAACTCTGAAATAAGCGTAAATTATGTTTATTCCAACAATTTAAAAGCTAAAGTATTAGAACGTGCTAAAAATCATAAAATACCGACTCAGACTTTTACAAAAGAGGAATTAAATTCAGGAGCCGTTCTAACTCATTTAAATAAGGTAAAACCTGATTTAATCGTTTTAGCTGGTTTTTTACTAAAGTTTCCAGAGGAAATAATTAAGGTCTATCCAAACCAAATTATTAATATACATCCTGCACTTTTACCTAAATATGGTGGAAAGGGAATGTACGGAATGAATGTACATGAAGCAGTGTTAAAAAATAATGAAAAAGAAACAGGTATTACAATTCATTATGTAAACGAACACTATGACGAAGGTACTATTATTGCACAACATGTAACTAATATAGAAAATTGTAAGAAAGCAGAAGAAATAGCTACAGCTATTCAGCTATTAGAACACACTTATTTTCCTATTGAAATTGAGAAACTTTTAAATACTATTTAATAAATTCAAAAAGATGACATACCAAGTACATATTTACACAGATGGAGCAGCAAAAGGAAACCCTGGGCCTGGAGGGTATGGCTTGGTAATGGAGCTTGTGGGAAGTTCGTATAAAAAGGAATTTTACGAAGGTTTTAGACGAACTACTAACAATAGGATGGAACTTTTAGCTGTAATTGTAGGATTAGAAAAATTAAAACAGCCTAATCAACGGGTATTAGTTATTTCTGACTCAAAATATGTAGTAGATGCTGTTGAAAAAAGATGGGTTATAGGTTGGGAAAAAATAGGCTTTAAAGGCAAAAAAATCCTGATTTATGGATTCGTTTCTTAAAAACATACCGCCAACATCAGGTAGATTTCAAATGGATAAAGGGACATAATAATCATCCTCAAAATGAGCGTTGTGATGAACTAGCGGTTATGGCATCACAACAAAAAAAATTATCTATTGATACTTTTTACGAAGAAGAAAGTTCTAAATTATTATAATTGAATAGAAAAGATATCTTAAAAACAATCAAAAACAGTAATTACTCAACCACAAAAAAACAAAATTAGTGGTTGTTTATTTTATTTAAGCCTATTTTATAAATTACGAATAGGAAAGGAATCACTTAAGAAGAATTTGTATTTTAAGATATCTATCATATATATGATCTTGCTTTTTTATTTCCCGAAAACTTTTTTATTAAAAACAATTAATATCCCTACTCCTGTAGATATCGCAATATCAGCTACGTTAAAAATAGCATTAAAAAAAGTAAAATACCTACCCCCAAAAACAGGGATCCAAGAAGGTAATTCTCCTTGCCAAATAGGGAAATAAAACATATCTACAACCTTTCCGTACAACCAAGTTCCATAGGGTTTATCTGAAAAAATAGTAGCTAACTGTCCTTCACTATGATCAAAAATAACACCATAGAATACGGAGTCTAGGATGTTTCCAAAGGCGCCTGCTAATATTAATGAAATAGCTACTATTAATAAATTAGAAGCTTTTTCTTTTACCGATTGCCACAACCAATAACCAATTCCAAAAACTGCAAAAATTCGGAAAGTTGTCAAGATTAATTTACCGTATATACCTGGTAGTTCAACACCCCAAGCCATCCCTTCATTTTCTACGAAAAGAAATTTAAACCATTTAGTAATAACAACTTCTTCATGTAGCATGAATTTTGTTTTTACATATATTTTTGATATTTGATCTATTAATAAAACTAGGAAAACTATTAAATAGGCTTTTTTTAGATTCATTTTTTAACTTTTGATAGGCAAAAATAAGGAATATTGTAATACAAATTAAGGAAACTTAAATAAGATAAAAAACGCTCCTTTGGGGAGCGTTTAGTAATTTGTCTTCGATATGTTATTTTTGCAAATTTTTAGCTTCGATACTCATCGTAGCATGTGGAACTAATTTTAAACGCTCTTTTGCAATTAATTTACCAGTCACTTTACAAATGCCATACGTTTTATTTTCAATACGAATTAAGGCATTTTTTAAATCACGTATAAACTTTTCTTGACGAGTAGCCAATTGAGAGTTAGCTTCTTTACTCATTGTTTCGCTTCCTTCTTCAAATGCTTTGAATGTAGGCGAGGTATCATCTGTACCATTATTCAAATCGTTTAAGTAAGCACTTTTTATAAGTTCTAAATCTACTTTGGCTTTTTCTAATTTAGTCTGGATTAACTCCTTAAATTCCGCTAAATCTGAATCCGAATATCTAATTTGTTCTTCCACCATAATTTAATGCGTTTTTGGTTAATATCTAGTTTAGTTTGTTTTCGAAAAACTATTTTTATTTTGTTATATAAATTTTTGTTTTGAGGTTATCAAACTCAATTTCTGTGCCATTTTCTAAATTTTCAGCAAAAATTAATTCTTCTGTTAATGTCTCTGCTTGAATATACTCTAAATTATTTGCAACAGCTCCTTCTATTTCGTTTTGATTGACCATGGTAACTTTAATTTTATCTGTTACTTCAAAACCAGAATCTTTACGAATATTTTGAATACGATTTACCAATTCACGTGCAATTCCTTCATTTCTTAATTCATCTGAAATGGTAATATCTAGTGCAACTGTAATACCTCCTGAGTTAGCCACTAACCAGCCTTCAATATCCTGAGAGGTAATCTCAACATCTTGAGGTGTTAAAGTAACACTATTTCCTGAAATAACAATACTTATCTCACCTTTTCTTTCTATTTCTGCAATTTGCTCTTGTGAAAAACCTTGAATTTCTTTAGCAACTCCCCCCATATCTTTACCAAAACGAGGCCCTAAAGCTTTGAAATTAGGTTTGATTTGTTTCACCAAGATACCAGAAGCATCGTCCAACAATTCAATTTCCTTCACATTAACTTCCGCTTTAATCAAATCAGATACGGCTTCAATTTCGGCACGTTGTACTTCATCTAAAACAGGTATCATAACTTTTTGAAGTGGTTGACGCACTTTAATCATTTCTTTCTTACGTAAAGACAATACCAATGAAGAAACTGTTTGCGCTTTCAACATCTTACTCTCCAACGATTTATCAACATAACTTTCAACAGAAACTGGGAAAACAGCTAAGTGTACACTGTCAAAACTTTCCTTTTGTGTGGCAGCATTCAAATCTTTATACAAACGATCCATAAAGAATGGAGCAATTGGCGCAGATAATTTTGCAACTGTTAGCAAACAAGTATAAAGTGTTTGATACGCTGCTATTTTATCTGTTCCGTATTCCCCTTTCCAGAATCTACGACGACATAAACGCACATACCAGTTACTTAAATTTTCTTGAACGAAGTCAGAAATAGCACGAGCTGCTTTTGTTGGTTCATAATCAGCATATGCTTCATCAACTAATTGAATTAACGTTTGCAATTCTGACAAAACCCAACGGTCAATTTCTGGTCTTTCGTTTAATGGAACTTCTGTTTCTGCGTATTTAAACCCATCAATATTAGCATATAACGCAAAGAAGGAATAGGTATTATATAAGGTACCAAAGAACTTACGACGAACTTCCGCTACACCTTCAATGTCAAACTTCAAGTTATCCCAAGGGTTTGCATTGGAAATCATATACCAACGCGTTGCGTCAGGTCCATATTCAGCAAGTGTGGTAAACGGATCTACGGCATTACCCAAACGCTTAGACATTTTTTGTCCGTTTTTGTCTAATACCAATCCGTTTGACACTACATTTTTATAAGCTACTTTATCAAAAACCAAAGTTCCGATGGCGTGTAAGGTATAGAACCATCCACGTGTTTGATCCACTCCTTCTGCAATAAAATCAGCTGGGAATGATTGATTACCATCTATTAACTCTTTATTTTCAAAAGGATAATGCCATTGTGCATACGGCATTGCTCCTGAATCGAACCAAACGTCTATTAAATCCGTTTCGCGATTCATAGGTTTTCCAGAAGCTGAAACTAAAACGATGTTATCCACCACATTTTTATGCAAGTCGACTAAATCATAATTTGTTTCATCCATGTTGCCAATCACAAATCCTTTGAATGGATTTTCGGTCATAACACCAGCTGCAATGGCTTTTTCAATTTCATTATACAATTCCTCAACTGAACCCACACAGATTTCCTCTGTTTTATCTTCTGTTCTCCAGATAGGCAATGGAATTCCCCAGTAACGAGAACGAGATAAATTCCAGTCATTTGCATTTTTCAACCAATTCCCAAAACGCCCTTCGCCTGTAGCTTTTGGCTTCCAGTTGATCGTTTCGTTTAGGTCGAACATTCTATCTTTAACCTCAGTTACTTTGATAAACCAAGAATCTAATGGATAGTATAAAATTGGCTTGTCAGTTCTCCAACAATGTGGATAACTGTGCACATATTTTTCAACTTTGAAAGCTTTGTTTTGCTCTTTTAATAAAATTGCGATTTCTACATCTACTGATTTTTCAGGAGCTTCACCTTCATTATAGTATTCGTTTTTCACATATTTACCACCAAATTCGCCCATTTGAGCTACGAATTTTCCTTGTAGATCTACTAAAGGAACAGGATTTTCATTTTCATCCAACACTAACATTGGCGGCACTTCTGGCGTTGCTTCTTTAGCTACTTTAGCATCATCCGCCCCAAAAGTTGGTGCCGTATGTACGATACCCGTACCATCTTCAGTCGTAACAAAATCACCTGAGATTACTCTAAACGCATTTTCAGGATTTTGATAAGGCAATGTGAATGGCAATAATTGTTCATATTTTATTCCTACTAAATCTACTCCTTTTGCTTCAGCAATGATTTGATAAGGAATTTTCTTATCTTCTAATTTATAATTTGCAAAATCTTCATCAGATTCAGCAACAAAATATTTTCCACCAAATTGTTTTCCAACTAATGGTTTAGCCAAAATCACATTGATGGGCTCAAAAGTATATTGGTTAAATGTTTTTACTAAAACATAATCAATTTTAGATCCTACTGTTAATGCTGTATTACTTGACAAAGTCCATGGTGTAGTAGTCCAAGCCAAGAAATGTATAGTACCAAAACCTTGTAAGAAACTTGGCAAGGTTGCATCTAAAGCTTTGAATTGCGCAACAATAGTCGTATCCGTTACGTCACGGTAAGAACCCGGTTGATTTACTTCATGCGAAGACAAACCTGTACCTGCTTTTGGTGAATACGGCTGAATAGTGTAACCCTTGTACAACAAATCTTTAGTATAAATTTGTTTTAACAACCACCAAACCGACTCCATATATTTGGATTTATAAGTCACATATGGATCTTCCATATCTACCCAATATCCCATTTTTTCTGTCAAATCATTCCATACATCTGTATAGCGCATCACGGTACGCTTACACGCTTCGTTATACTCAGTTACTGATATTTTAGTTCCGATATCTTCTTTCGTGATTCCTAATTCTTTTTCGGTACCTAATTCAACAGGCAAACCGTGAGTATCCCAACCTGCTTTACGCTTTACTTGGTATCCTTTTTGAGTTTTATAACGACAAAAAATATCTTTAATCGCACGTGCCATTACGTGATGAATACCTGGTAAACCATTAGCTGAAGGAGGTCCTTCAAAAAATACATACGGGGTAGCTCCTTCACGTGAAGTTACTGATTGTTCAAAGACATTGTTTTTTTCCAAAAATCAAGTACTTCAGACGCCACTGTAGGCAAGTCAAGTCCTTTATATTCGTTGAAATTCATATCGTTATATTCTATTAAAAATCAATCGGCGAATGTAATGATTTATAAATCAATAGCCAAAGAAAGATGTATAATATTTAATGGATTATGTTAATAAAACAACTCTTTTAAAACTTCAAGTGATTTAGGTTTTTTAAAATTTTCTAAATGTAATTGATAATATTGTATTAAAATATCTAAGAGTTTTTGTCTTTCTTGTTGTTTAAATATTTTTTCTTGATTAGAAAATTCTAACAAAACTAAACGCTTAAATAAAAGGGTATCTTCAATAGTTAGGGTATGGATATCTAATGAATCCCTAAACATGCCATTATATAAATCAAAATAAGGAGCTTCTCGTTCATCTGTATCAGGGAAAAAACCTAATAATTTTGTAATTTTAATTAAAAAAATAAGGTGAAAATTAGCAATTTCTTCGTGATTATCTAACCATACAATAGCTGTTTCTAAGAATACGTACAAGGAAGTATTTTTTGTTTCTTCTTTTAAAACTTGATGAAGAATTTCTGATAAAAAAGAACAATGGAGTGCTTTACAATATTAAATGGGATAGTTTGAAAATGTATAGCTACTCCAATCTCTTTAAAATGCTCTAACGTTCCTTTATTTTTATGATTTGCTACAATATCTAATATTGTTAATGGTTGAAAGTATGCTATTTTTTGATTTGACTTTTTAGCTGAATAAGCTGAAGATACAAAATATGTTTTGATACCATCTGTTTCGGTAAAACATTTTACAATCAAAGATTTTTCTTGATATCGAATAGCGCTTAAAACGATTGCTTTAGTTTTAGTTAACATAAAATTAAGGTCTATTTAAAAAGCGTTTTTCAATTAGATGCCATGAAAAATAGGCTAATACATAAGTTATTAATATTACTATCAAACTAACGATTATAGGGTTGTATTTTTTGAAGTATCCAAAATAAATAACGATTTGTATTAGAGGAAAGTGATAAAGATAAATACCATATGTATAATCTGCTTTTGCACTAAATTTATTCAAAAAAGGGAGTGAATACGCTAGAAACAAAATGGTTACCCCTAATATAAAAGGAAAAAATAAGTCAATATTTAAAAAATAAACTTGAATCAAAAATAAGAACCATGCTGCTATTAAAAATTTCGATTTATTTTGAATAAAGAAATCAAAATTTAGATAAATATAGATTCCTATGGAAAAATAGGATAATTTTCCTGGAAGTTGTTTTTCTAACAATGGTAAATTTAAAAACTCTAACATTATATAAGAATATAAAACAGAAGCTAAATAAACAAACGCTAATACTGATGTTTTGTTCTTAAATTTATTAATTAAGTAAAATAGTATGGGAAGGATAATATAAAATCCTTCTTCTATTTTCATTGTCCATAGAGAACCATTTATAAAGGGAAGGGGGTTTGTACTAAACACATTAGGAAGGCAGGGCTCTATAAAATTTAAAAAAATAGATTCCAAAAGAAATAACGATATGTCATTCTATTTGTAAAATAATCTAAATATGATAAAGTAGAAATACTGGAAAGAATTAATACTGAAAGAATTATTGCCGTTATGTATGCGGGTAAAATTCGTTTAGCTCTTTTTAGAAAATAAATTTTAAGACTAGGTGTATTTACTAAGCTTTTAGTAACTAAAAAACCACTTAAAACGAAAAAACTACTAACAGCTAAATTCGATTTACAAAAAGACTTAAGAAATTAATTGTTTTATCTTCAGTTAGGACTACTAAATGAGCTAACATAATTATATTAGCCATTAAAAAACGAAGAAAATTAATACTATTATATTTCAACAACATTATTTATCGAATAACTAGTAATTTTTTGACAACTGTATCCTCCCCATTTTCATCAGATATTAATACAACATAAACACCTGATGACACTTTTGTTTTAGCAAAAGATAAGGTATCCCATTCCAGTGTTCCTCCTTGCGAGATTACCTCAAATACTAAATTCCCTTCTATATCTGTAATTTTAACGTTGCTTTTATCTTTTAATCCTGTAATTTTAACCGTTTCTTTATGTTCTGGTCGGTAGGGATTAGGATAGATATAAGTATTTGAATAATCTTTGGTTCCCACAGTTGGTAAACTTTGATAAGACACAGTTCCATTATTAGTAGCAAAATAAACTTTACCTGTTATTTGATCAATTTCTATATCATCTACTATATCACTAGGTAAAGGAGAATTTTCTTTTGTAAAATGTAATTTAGTTTGTTGTCCATCAGGTGAAATAAAAAAAACACCTGATCCTTCAACAGAAACCCATTTATTATTTGCTCCATCAACTTCTATATCTAGGATATTAGATTGATAGAAAAGTTCTTGAGCAGTTCCTTCTTCAAGTAAAATAATTTGTTTAGCATCTAAACTGGTATCCGTTAAAAATGAATTAACATTTGGCAAATAACGCAAGCCGTTAAATGTACCTATCCATAATTGATTGTTATTATCCAGAGCTAAAGAACGAACATCATTGTCTGGTAAACTACCTTTTCCTTTTATATTACTAATAATAATATTTTTATTTAATTTTTCATTAAACCCTATAACTCCTGTTTTAAACGTACCAAGCCATTTTGTCCCATTTTTATCAATTTTCATAGCAGAATAACTTTCAGCTAAGGGTTGAAGTACTATATTTTTTAAAGAATAACTTTTCCAATTATTGTTTTTATCAACAGAAAAAAGAGCTTTTTCCGCTCTACTATTTGTAATCCATAAATCCCCATTTAAATCAAAATTAGGTGTATTTACAAGAACTACATTAGGAATTAACTCATCTTTTAATGGACTATTCATCTGATTATACAAATTAGTAGCTGTAAAATTATCTAGCTTCAACAATCCGCTGAAAAAAGAACCAATAAAAACTTGATTTTTATCTTTAGGATTAAAAGCAATACTAGATATAGCTCTAGTTCCTAATAAATTTTCATACGGAAGGTTAATCCATTTTTGATCAGAATAAATACTAATCCCTGATTGACTAGGTCCTCCACAACAGTACTCATAAGGATTATAATATAGCGAATACCCTCCATAAACACCCCATAAAACATCATTATTCACCTTTATTCTAAAAAAACGATTTTTTTCTGGGCAGGAAGGTGTCAAATTAGTTATTACTTCTGTGTTATCTAAGTCTACGGAAAACAAACCATTACTTTCTGTTCCTGTATAAATTTTATTATTTTTAAAGGAAGAATTTGTAAAAAATGATTGAAATTTTTTATCCCAAATTAATTCTTTTACTGGATTTAAATTTTCGTCAAATATGTTAATATAATTAGACGAAGTAACTATTAATTTATCCTGATTATAATTAACATCTTTAGGAATTTGTAAAACAGAAGTTATATAGGAGATTGAATTATCTGATTTTAATTCATGTATAGCTCCCATATCAGATATTAAAATTTTTTTTGTTTTGGTAGACTTCAAGAAAAGCCAATTGCCTGGTTGAACAATATTCCATTGAGCAAAATCAATCAAAAAGGGATTAGTTAATCTAGCGGCATAAATTCCGTTTGATTTAACAATAGCATAAATCGTATCATTAATAATAGAGGTACTTAAAACATCTTGCTCAGTTCCTCCTACTCCTATAAAAAAAGTATCTCCAAATTGAGATTTATCCATATCTAAAACGGTAATTCCATACCCTGTAGATATATATATTTTTCCATTATATTCTTCAAAATGATTTATTCTTTTTTTATTAGGTAAAATATTAGGTTTATCTTCTATTCCTTTTAGATAAAACATGGAACCATCTGTTTCATCAACAATAATAACTAATCCATTAGAGTGCCCTACAATGGTTTTATTATAAGTTGGGCTATAATGAATTTGAGTAATAGGATCTCCAGAAAGACCTTCGGCAGTTGAAATTTTTTTAGTTTGATTTGTGTTTAAATCAGATAAAAAATAAGCATTATCAGCAGCTATCAGTATATTATTACCTACTAATTCAAGATCTTTAACCATGTTATAGGAGTAGTAGCCTTTCCAAGAGTTAATTTCTTGAGCAAAAACGTGAGAAAAATTTAGCAATATAAATAAAAATGTAACCCAATTCTTCATGTCTTTCTTATTTGTGTTGACAAATATACTCTAAAAACGAAATAAGTTAATTTTTGGTATGAATAAAAAAGGCACTTGATAACAAGTGCCTTTAAATTATATAACCTTAAGAAGTTTATACTACTCCTTGTGCTAACATAGCATCTGCTACTTTCACGAAACCAGCAATATTTGCTCCTTTTACGTAGTCTACAAAACCAGACTCGTCTTTACCATAAGTAACACATGCTTCGTGAATATCACTCATGATACGTTGTAATCTTTGATCTACTTCTTCTCTAGTCCAGCTTAAACGTAAAGAGTTTTGCGACATTTCAAGACCTGAAGTAGCCACACCACCAGCGTTAGAAGCTTTACCTGGAGCGAATAAAATTTTGTTTTTAATGAAGATTTCAACAGCTTCTGGAGTTGACGGCATATTAGCACCCTCAGCCACACAAATACATCCGTTGTTTACTAATAATTGCGCTTCTTCTCCATTTAATTCGTTTTGAGTTGCACATGGTAATGCAATATCACATTTTACTTCCCAAGGGCGTTTTCCTTCTACAAATTTAGCATTTGGATATTTAGCAACGTACTCATTAATTCTTCCGTATCTTACATTTTTAATTTCCATGATGTAAGCTAATTTATCTGCATCAATACCATCAGCATCATAAATATAACCAGAAGAGTCAGAAGCTGTAACAACTTTAGCTCCTAATTGAGTTGCTTTTTCAATCGCATACTGTGCCACATTACCTGATCCAGAAACTACTACTGTTTTTCCAGTAAAACTTTCTCCTTTAGTAGCCAACATGTTTTGTGCAAAATACACATCTCCATAACCAGTAGCTTCAGGACGGATTAATGAACCACCAAAAGTGATTCCTTTTCCAGTTAATACTCCTGTGAACTCGTTACGTAATTTTTTGTATTGACCATACATATAACCTACTTCACGACCACCAACACCAATATCTCCAGCAGGAACGTCAGTATCAGCACCAATATGACGAGATAATTCAGTCATGAAGGCTTGACAAAAACGCATGATTTCATTATCTGATTTTCCTTTAGGATCAAAGTTAGAACCTCCTTTTCCTCCACCCATTGGCAAAGTAGTTAAAGAGTTTTTGAATACTTGCTCGAATGCTAAGAACTTTAAAATACTTAAGTTTACAGAAGGGTGAAAACGCAATCCTCCTTTGTAAGGTCCTATAGCTGAATTCATTTGGATACGATATCCTTTATTTACTTGAGTTTGCCCTTTATCATCTACCCAAGCTACTCTAAACATAATTACGCGTTCTGGTTCTACCATACGCTCTAATAATGTTTTCCCTTGGTACTTAGGATTAGCTTCAATAAAAGGTATAACTGTTTCTGCAACCTCTCTTACTGCTTGTAAGAATTCTGGTTCGTTTGGATTGTTTTTTGCAACTGCTTCAACAAAAGCTTCAATACTTTGTGACATAATTTTATTCTTTTATTTTCGTTTTAATCTTAAAAACGTTTTTTCGTTTGGTGAGCAAATATACAGCTATCTAAATAATTTACATAGTAAAAATTTAATAAACTTCAAGCCTTTTTTTAAATATTTTCAAAAATTTATCTACAAAGTGGGTGATGTTTTTATATATTTGTCTAATCAAGTCAAAAAATAAGTTTATGCAAAAGATATACTATTTTGTTTTATTTTTTTCTTTTAGGAGCAAATTATAATTTATTTGCTCAATATGGCTTTTCTAATGAGCTAGGGGTAGTCGTAGGACCTGTTGCTTTTCAATCAGATTATGGACAACGTAATAATTTAGAAACAGATGCAGGTAACACGGGGATAGGAATTGGACTTGTTCACTTTTTAAATTTTTCGTATCGCTCTGATTGTAATTGTTACACACCAGACACTTACTTTAATGATCACTTCAAAATAAGAACAGAATTATCTTACAATAAAACAAAATTAAATCATTTTGGACAATCAGCAGATAAAAACTCTATTGGAGGTAAACAACTAAGAGCAATGGAAGGATCTACATCTGTAACTAATGTAGGTATGCAATTAGAATATTACCCTTTAAGCATTCGTGATTTCTCAGCTTATGAAGGAAGTTTTGCTCCGTTTGTAAGTTTAGGTGCTCAATATAGTTTTTACAATCCCGAAGTTAAAACATCTTATGGAGATGGAGTTCTCTTAAATCAAAATAATATTTTTCAAAAATACTGGAGTCCTTCAGATGGAAAACCTCATGGTTTTTCTAATGATTCTGGAAGTACTTGGTCTATTGTGGGAAGCGTAGGATCGAGGTATAAACTAAATTTAATGTCTGACTTAATCATTGATTTACGTTGGCAATATTTTAATTCAAACTGGATAGATGGCTTAAATCCTAATCAAAATTTATACCCTGAAAACAAAGCAAACGATTGGCTAGTTTGGTTAAATTTCGGTTATATCTATTACTTAAATTAGGATCATATTATACTATTAAAAAACAAAAGCCCTGATTTTTCAATCAGGGCTTTTGTTTTTATTATGCTAATGCTTGTTGTAAATCTTCTATTAAATCTTCAATATCTTCTACTCCTACACTCAAACGTACTAAATCATCTGATATACCTATTTCTTTTCTTTTATCTTCAGGTATTGAAGCATGAGTCATGAGGGCTGGATGATTAGCTAATGATTCTACCCCTCCTAAAGATTCTGCTAATGTAAAGACTTTTAATTTCTTTAAGAAGTCTATCGCATCTTGTTTAGCTCCTGATTTAAAAGTAAAAGTCACCATACCTCCAAACCCCCTAGCATTTGTTTTTTTGCTACTTCATGAAAAGGATGATTTTCTAATCCTGGATAATACACTTTTTCTACTTTAGGATGATTTTCTAAAAAATCAGCAATTTTCGCTCCATTTTCGCAGTGACGTTGCACTCGTAAATGCAATGTTTTAATTCCTCTTAAAACTAAAAACGAATCATTAGGCCCCAAAGTAGCTCCTGTAGCAAATTGTTGAAAATGCAATTGATTTCCTAACTCCTCATCTTTTACTATTAAAGCTCCTGCAATTACATCAGAGTGTCCTCCTAAATATTTAGTAGCAGAGTGCATTACAATATCTGCCCCTAAATCTAGTGGTTTTTGTAAATAAGGGGTTGCAAATGTATTATCGACTGCAAAAAGAATATTTTCGTGTTTTTTAGTAATTTGAGCAATAGCTTCTATATCAGCTAATTTCATCAATGGATTAGTTGGAGTTTCAACCCAAACTAAACGAGTCTTTTCATTAATTAATGATTCAAACTTTGGTAGATCATTCATATCTACAAAATGAAATTTAATTCCTGATTCTTTATAAATACGGGTAAACATACGATAAGTCCCTCCATATAAATCATCCATCGCAATTACTTCATCACCTGCCTTTAATCCTCTTAAAACACAATCAGTTGCAGCTAAACCAGAAGAAAAAGCTAACCCTCTAGCTCCATTTTCAATACTTGCTAAAGCATTTTCTAAAGCTGTACGAGTAGGATTTGCAGCTCTACTATATTCGTATCCATTATTAGGAACGCCTGGATCATGCTGTGCAAATGTAGAAGTATTATAAACAGGAGGCATAACAGCTCCTGTACTTGGGTCATGTTGTTGACCACCATGTATGGTTTTTGTATTAAATTTCATAATTTTAATTTTAAATCAAAAATAATTTTATCCCTTAATTCTTAATCTTTTTACTCGACTACAAAGATCGATGGATTTAGCAAAACAAAAATAATTAATTAAACACTAGAGCAACATTTTTTATAAATGTTTCTTTTATCAATATTAAAATTCATTAATATTAGATATTAGAAACTGTAAACATATTATTTAATAAAAAAGTTAAACAATTCATATATTTCACTTTATTATTTGAATACTAAAAAAATTAGATTATTATAAATATTTTAAAAAATTATTTGTTTTCTATTTAGAATAATTTAGGCTATCTATATTTGATTTCAGAGCGACATAAATGAAATAAAAAGAGACTTTCTTTCGAAAGCCTCTTAAAAAAATATAATTTACAATTATTACAAATCAAACTTAATACCTTGTGCTAAAGGCAAATCAGTTGTATAGTTAATTGTATTTGTTTGTCTTCTCATATACACTTTCCAAGCATCAGATCCAGACTCACGTCCACCACCAGTTTCTTTTTCACCACCAAAAGCACCACCAATTTCAGCACCTGAAGTACCAATGTTTACATTCGCAATACCACAATCTGAACCTACATGAGATAAGAAAGCTTCTGCTTCACGTAAATTATTCGTCATAATAGCAGATGATAAACCTTGTGCTACTCCATTTTGAATTTCAATAGCATTTATAACATCTCCACTATATTTTAACAAATATAATACAGGAGCAAAAGTTTCGTGCTGAACAATTTCAAAATGATTTTGAGCTTCAGCAATTGCTGGTTTTACATAACAACCACTTTCATAACCTTCTCCACTTAATACTCCACCAGGAACAATAATATTACCGCCTTGAGCAACTACTTTTTCTAAAGCTTCATTATAAGCAGCAACAGCTCCGGTATCAATAAGTGGCCCTACGTGATTATTTTGATCTAACGGATTACCAATTCTTAACTGACCATAAGCGGCAACGATAGCGTCTTTTACTTTATCATAAATATCTTCATGAATAATTAAACGACGTGTAGAAGTACAACGTTGACCCGCTGTACCAACAGCTCCAAACACAGCACCTATTACAGTCATTTTAATATCAGCATCTGGTGTAACTATAATTGCATTGTTTCCACCTAATTCTAACAATGAGTTTCCTAAACGTGCTGCACAAGCTTGAGCAACCATTTTCCCCATACGAGTTGAACCTGTAGCAGATACTAAAGGAACTCGCTTATCATTAGTCATTAATTCACCTACTTTATAATCACCATTAATGATACAAGAAATACCTTCTGGTAAGTTATTTTCTTTTAATACTTCAGCAATTATGTTTTGACAAGCTATTGAACACAAAGGTGTTTTTTCAGATGGTTTCCACACACATACATCACCACATATCCAAGCTAAAGCTGTATTCCAAGACCAAACAGCAACTGGGAAGTTAAAAGCAGAAATAATTCCTACTACTCCTAGTGGGTGGTATTGCTCATACATTCTATGTCCAAAACGTTCAGAATGCATGGTCAAACCATGTAATTGACGAGAAAGACCTACTGCAAAGTCACAGATATCGATCATTTCTTGCACCTCACCTAAACCTTCTTGGTACGATTTACCCATTTCGTAAGAAACAAGTTTCCCTAGAGGTTCTTTATATTTTCTTAATTTTTCACCAAATTGACGAACAATTTCTCCACGTTTAGGAGCTGGCATTACTCTAAAAGTTTTGAATGCTGCTGTAGCTGCTTCCATCACTTTTTCATAATCTTCTTTTGTAGAAGCTTGAACTTTACCTATTAACTGACCATCTACTGGTGAATATGACTCAATAATTTCACCATTAGCAAACCAATTTAATCCTGTTGAAGTACCTAAATTGATTTCTTTTACTCCTAATTGTTGTAACGCTTCTACAATTCCAAATTGTTGCGCTACTGTTGACTGTGTTATTGTTGACATTGTAACTTTTTTATCTGATTTTGTTAAAATAAAATGCAAATTTAAAACTTATTATCCAATTAAAAAGCTGTTAATCGCTAATCTTGAATAAATCGGGGGTCGGTTGCCATAATAGTACCACATTTCTTACAAGTACGTTTCTCTTCAGAGCTGTAAAAATCTTTGAAGTGCTGTAAAAAATCCTTTTCTATATCTTGCAACTCAAAATAAACTTCATGTAAGGGATGATTGCAACTATCACAATACCACAATAACCCATCTTTTCCAGTGGTTCGTTTTCTTTCAATCACTAAACCTATTGAGCCTTCTGTTCTATTAGGTGAATGTGGAATTTTAGCAGGATGTAAATACATATCACCAGCTGTAAGTTTTATTGTTTGTTTTTTACCATTTTCTTGAACATAAACTGTTATTTCTCCTTCTAATTGATAAAATAATTCTTCTGTTTCATTGTAATGATAGTCTTTACGAGCATTAGGACCACCTACTATCATTACGATATAATCATCTGAATGGATATATAAATTTTTATTAGCTACAGGAGGTTTTAGAAGATCGCGATTTTCTTCTATCCATTTATTTAGATTGAATGGTTTTGTTACTGACATTTTTTACGTAAAATTATGAATAAAAAAATCCCGTTTAGCCGGGATTTTAAATTTTTAGAATTCTTTAACTAAGTATATATAAGATGGGAAATGATCTGAAAATCCAGGTCCTTCATTTGTATTTCTAAGAGCATACCCTTTATACTGTCCTGTTTGTTGAATCATAAATGATTTGTTATATACACCTGCTTTCCAATATTTCCAAGTTGAGTAATCATTATTACGAGGTAATAAAGCTTCTGTAAAAATAATCTGATCAAAGAAATCCCATGCGTCACGATGTGCTAAGGTTCCTATTCCCTTTTTCAGCATTTTTTCTGCTGGATTATATAATCCTTGAGGTTTTACATCTTCTATTTCTCCTTTAGCACCTAATACTTCCTTAATACTTTTATTAAACGGGCCATCATTTAAATCTCCCATAGTAAAAATCTTAGCATTAGGATTAACTGCTTGTAATGAATCAATAATTTTTCTATTTAATGCTGCTGCTGCTTCGCGTAATGGGCTACTTGCTTTTTCACCACCACGACGAGAAGGCCAGTGATTTACGATAAAACTCATTTCTTCTCCATCAAGAATGCCTGTAACTAGAATCTGATCTCTTGTATAAATTCTTTTCGTTTTAGAATCCACAGCATTATCGTCTGTCTCTCCTTCATTTCTATCCTTGTCTTTTGCTTTAGTATCTTGTTGATCTTCTGATATAATTAAAGGATAATTCTGATAACTAGTTGGATTGAAATGCTTTTTTTTGATACAAGAAACCACAATCAATACCTCTACGATCTGGAGAATCAAAATGTACAATTCCATAATTTAAATTAATTAACAACGGATGTTTAATAAGATCTTCCAAAACACGACGGTTTTCAATTTCAGCAACCCCCAATACAACAGGTGCATTTGTTTGTTTTTCACTTGTTCCTAATTGCGAAATAACACGGGCCAAATTATCAATCTTCTTTGCGTAATTTTCTGGGGAATAAACAAAATCTTCATCATTCGTATTAGGGTCATTTACGGTATCAAAAAAGTTTTCTAAATTGTAAAATGCTACTGTATTAACAGCGACTCTTTTTGTCTGTGCAACCCCATTAATAGCTAGTAACATAAAAAACAGACAGGTAATTTTAGTAAATTTCATACTTTTATATTAAAAAATCATTAAAACGCAGAATATTTTAGGGTCAAAAGTAAATAATTATATCAAATGTCATACATTTGTCGCCCTATTTTTAACGATTTAAATGGGAAAAGTAAATTAATTTTTAATTTTATTTATGAAAAAACTAGTTTTTAGTACCTTGTTGGTACTACAGGCAGTTTTAGTTTTTGCACAACAACCAACAGGAATTTCAGGAAAGGTTATTGACTACAAAACTAATAAGCCTCTACAAAATGTAGTGACTACTATTGAAAACACCAGTTTATCGCAATTAACAAATTCAAGCGGTAAATTTAAAATAACAGGTGTTAGCGTAGGTAAGCAGCTTTTAAAAATTAAAAGTGATGGCTACAAAGAACAGCTTTTAGCTTTAGAAATTATTTCCAATCAAATTTTAGATTTGGGAGTAATCGTTCTTGAAGATGATTCTCAAAATCAAGAGCAACAGCTAAGCTTAGTTACCTTAACAGAAAATGACTTGGGCGATGATAATAGTGGTTCAGAAAGTACGTCAGGTCTTTTACAGGCTACAAGAGATACTTATCAACAAGCTGCTGCATTTAATTGGGGAGGAGCTCGTTTTAGAATTAGAGGATTAGACAACGAATATGGAAATACCATGATAAATGGTGTTTCTATGAATAAAATATGGGATGGTCGTCCTCAGTGGGGTAATTGGGGAGGACTAAATGACGCTACTAGAAATCAAGAATTTACTATGGGTACTGCTGCATCTGACTATACCTTTGGTAACATATTAGGTACTCAACAAATAAACACTAGAGCATCTATGTACAGAGCTGGAACTCGCATTTCGTTTTCAGGAACAAATACTAATTATAACTGGAGAGGAATGGGAACTTATGCTTCTGGTTTAGACAGTAAAGGCTGGTCTTTTGTTGTTTCTGCTAGTAGAAGATGGGCTCAAGAAGGTCATTTTGAAGGAACAGATATGGCTGCTAACTCATTATTTGCAAGTGTAGAAAAAAGATTTGGCAAAAAACATGCTTTAAACTTTACTTCAATATATGCTGAAAACAGAAGAGGAAAAACATCTCCTAACACAAGTGAAGTAACAGATATTAAAGGATATAAATATAATTCTTATTGGGGCTGGCAAGAAGGTAAAAAACGCAACAGTAGAGACCGCATGATAAACGAACCAATTATGATGTTAAATCATTATTGGAAATTTAGTGAAAGAACTAAATTAAATACAAATTTAGCTTTCCAATCAGGTTCTGTTGCTAATTCAAGATTAGAATATCCGGGAGGTAATAATCCAGACCCTACCTATTATAAAAAATTACCTAGTAACTATTTAAATTTAACAAATGAAAGTACGGGTGAGTGGATTCCTGACTATGCAAAAGCAGCTATTGCTTTAACAGATTTTAGAAATAATGGTCAAATTAACTGGGATGAAATGTATTATGCTAATACTAACCCAAATAATATTACTGGAAAAGCCTACTATTTGCTAACAGAGCAAAGAAATGATGATACTCAAATTACAGCAAACACAATATTAAACTCGCAAGTTTCCGAAAATATAAGTATCAATGCAGGTGTAAATTTTAAAAAATTAAAATCACATCAATATGCTGTTGTAAGTGATCTTTTAGGAGCAAAATATACTGAAAACTTTGATCCTTTTTATGAATCAAAAGGAGATTTTGCTCAATATGATCTAAATAATCCTAATCAAAAAATTCAACTTAACGATATTTTTGGATATAATTATAACTTAAGAGCTACTGTAATTGATGCTTTTACACAATTCAAATTTAACTTCAAAAAAGCTGATTTTTATTTATCACAAAGTTTTTCTAAATCCGAATATCAAAGAGAAGGCTTATATAAAAATGGAAAATACGCATCTAATTCATTCGGAAAGAGTGAGCGTCCTACTTTTGAAAACTTCGGTTTAAAAGCTGGAATAACATATAAACTATCTAGCCGTCATTTATTTGATTTTAATGGCGCTTACTTAACGAAAGCCCCTAACTTAAGAAACACTTTTGCTAATGCTCGTTACAACAACAACTTAACACTTGATCTTACAAGTGAAAAAATAGTAAGTGCAGACGCAAGTTATATTATTCGCACTCCAAAATTTAAGTCTAGAATTACAGGATTTTATAATAAAGTATCTGGCGCAACAAATATAGCCTTCTTTTTCAGTGAAGGAATTGCTGATGAAGATACAAATAATGGTAATGAGGATGCTTTTGTAAGTGAAATTGTAACAGGTATAGACAGAAAAAACATTGGAGGTGAACTAGGTATAGAATATCAAATTAGTTCAACTATTAAAGCTACTTTAGCTGGTTCATATGGAGAATACACTTATGATAATAATCCAACATTAAGAGTAAATAATGATGCCGCTGCAACAGTATCTAACACTTATCCTGTTGAAGATTTTGGAAAAACATACTTAAAAGGGTATAGAGTAGCTGGTATGCCACAAGTAGCAGGGTCTTTTGGCTTAGAATACCGTCACCCAAAATTCTGGTACATAGGTGCTAACTATAATTATTTTGACCAAACTTATGTTGGTGTTTCAAATATTTTAAGAACAAATAATTTTACAATTGATGATAAAACAGGTATTTCTTATGATGGTGTTAACGAAACTTCCGTAAGAAATGCGCTTCAACAAGAACGCCTACCGGCCTATTTCTTATTAAACTTAAGTGGAGGTAAATCTTGGAGAATTAAAAGAGGGGTAACATTTGGCTTTTTTGCTACAGTTAACAATGCTCTTGATAAAGTATTTAAAACGGGAGGATTTGAACAAGCAAGAAAAGCAACATTCCCTCTATTAAATCAAGATTCACAAAGTGGCATCAGAACCTTTGGTTCAAAATACTTCTATGGTTATGGAAGAAATTTCTTTGTGAATTTGTACATTAATTTCTAAAAGAACAACTATGAAAAAGTTTTTAAAATCAATTATCACTTCAGTTATCGCTGCTGGATTATTCATAGCTTGTGATAAAGAAAAGGATTTCGATATCCCTGAAATTAAAGTAGCTTATCTATTCGAAAACTTTGAAGGGACAACATATGGATCTGGATCAACAGAAGTTCCTATCAATCTTAAAGGATGGACTAATTATAATTTAAGTACTACTGGAACTCGATTATGGAATAGCCGTTTATCTGACTCAAATAAATATGCTGAATTTTCATCTTTTTATTCTGCTGCTAACACAACAGATGAAGCATGGTTGATAACCCCTAATGCTAGTATTGATAACCAAAAAGAAACATTCTTTTCATTTGACACAAAAGTTAGGTTTTGGACAGGTAGCAATTTAACCGTATTAATTTCTGAAAATTATGACGGCACAAAAGCGGGTATAAATACGGCTACTTGGACCCCTCTAAATGTTACATTACCAACTGCTACAACAGTTGATAAATTTATTTCCAGTGGTACCATTAGCTTAGCTGCTTATAAAGGTAAAAATATCCGAATTGCATTTAAATATGTCGGAAACAAGACAAGTGGATTAACTACTACTTGTCAGTTAGATAATATTAAACTTTTTATGAACTAAAACGTTATGAAAAATATAAATATTAAAAGTTTTTTGGCTTATTCGTTTATACTATGTACAAGCGTAGCCTGTGTAAATGAAAAGTTTGATACACCTAGAGCGGAAAGTCTTTGTGAAACTTTAACTCCTAATAAAAAAGTAAGTGATTTTACAGAGAAAGCACCTACAAGTGGTTTTATAACTAACAAAACAGATGATATTATTGAGGCAATTGTTACTTCAAGTGATGAAGGAGGTACTTTTTATAAATCAATCTCTTTTGAATCAGTTGATGATAAATTTGGAGTTAGCACTGTTGGATTTAGCATATCTGTAGATCAAAGTAATTTACATACTGAATTTGAGCCCGGAAGAAAAGTTTATATTAAAATGAATGGCTTATCTTATGTGAGTAAAAATGGATCTACGGTAATAGGTGAAATTTTCAATAATGGAACGCCTAACAATACTACTGATGATCAAGTTGGTAGAATTTCTTTTGTGACATATAAAAACATTATTAGAAAGTCATGTGAAAATGTAGGTGAAGAAAAAATTGTAAAAAAACCTTTGTTCATCAATCAAATATTAAATGATTCATATATCAATAAATTAATTGAATTAAAAGATGTTCAGTTTTTAGATGCGTCAGTTGGTAAAAAATATTTTGATCCAACTCTCAACAACTTAGGTGGTGCAACAAACCATTTAATAACAGATTTAAATGGGAATAAAATTATTGTAAGAATTAGTGAATTTGCAAAATTCGCTAGTAAAACCATTTCTAATAAAAATGGTAAAATAAGAGGTATTTTAACAAAATTTGGTTCTGACTATCAATTCATACCACGTACAGAAAAGGACATTCAATTAACTGAAGATAGAAAAGAAGTTGATTTAGCACCTGCTTTAGGAGGTTCTTCTTTAGCATATTTAGGAGCTTTTACAGAAAACTTTGAATCTTACATTGCTGGAACAAGTGCTACAACAGGAACAAAAAACTTCCCTAAATATATTAATGATCCTTTACTAGGATCTAAATATTGGTATGTAACTAGCTTTAGTAATAATAAATACATTGTTATGTCTGCTTTTAACAGTGCTTCTACTGGTCAAGATCTCAATAATAAATCCTATTTTATTGTTCCAGTAGACTTTACAGCAGCAAACAGTATGTCATTCAAAACACAAGATAGATTTAATACTGGAAGCGTTTTAAAAGTATACTATTCTACTAACTACATTCCTCTATCAAAAGTAAGTAGTGCAACTTTAACAGACATTACATCTAATTTTACGATTGCTTCAGGTACTTTAACAGGAACTACTAAACCATTTGTTAATAGTGGTATATTTAATTTCCCTGCTAATTTAACTGGTAATGGATATATCATCTTTGAATATTCTGGAGGATATAGCTTTAATCCTGCTATAACCACCACCATCCATATTGATGATATCGTTATAAATTAATTTTTTTAAGAAATATTATTAGAACCCAGTTCATCATGAATTGGGTTTTTTTATTTCTATCGTTTTATTGCTTAATTTTGCATTTCAATTAAATACAATGTTAGAAAAAGAAAAACATATTTTTGAAAGAACAGTAATCGTAGGAATCGTAACCCAAAGTCAAAATGAAGACAAACTAAATGAGTATTTAGATGAACTGGAATTTTTGACTTTTACTGCTGGTGGTGAAGTGGTAAAACGTTTCACTCAAAAAATGGATAAACCAAATCCAAAAACTTTTGTAGGAACAGGAAAGCTTGAACAAATTAAAATATACATCAAAGAAAATGATATCAAAACTGTTATTTTTGATGATGAGCTTTCACCTGCACAACAAAAAAACATTACCCGCGAATTAGATTGCAAAGTATTAGATCGTACAAATCTTATCTTAGACATATTTGCTCAACGTGCTGAAACGTCATATGCCCGTACCCAAGTTGAACTAGCGCAATGTCAGTATTTACTTCCTAGATTAACGGGTATGTGGACACACTTAGAACGTCAACGAGGTGGAATTGGAATGCGTGGTCCAGGAGAAACAGAAATTGAAACGGATCGTCGTATTGTACGAGATCGAATTGCTTTACTAAAAGAAAAAATTAAAACGATAGATAAACAAATGGCCATTCAACGTAGTAACAGAGGAGCCATGGTTCGTGTTGCACTGGTTGGATATACTAACGTTGGAAAGTCAACTCTAATGAATACTGTTGGAAAAAGCGAAGTTTTTGTTGAAAACAAACTATTTGCAACTTTGGATACTACTGTAAGAAAAGTAGTTATCAAAAACCTACCTTTCTTATTATCTGATACAGTAGGTTTTATTCGAAAATTACCTACCCAACTTGTTGAATCTTTTAAAAGTACATTAGACGAAGTAAGAGAAGCTGATCTTTTATTGCATGTAGTTGATATTTCACATCCTGAATTTGAAGATCATATTGAATCTGTAAATCAAATTTTACAAGAAATTAAAAGTGCTGACAAGCCTACTATTATGGTTTTTAACAAAATAGATTCTTATCAATACTTAACAATAGCCGAAGATGATCTAATTACAGAAAAAACAACAAAACATTACACGCTTGAAGATTGGAAAAACACTTGGATGAATCGCTTAGGCGAAAATAATGCACTATTTATTTCAGCTACGGAAAAGCATAATTTTGAAGAATTTAGAGAAAAAGTATATGAAGCTGTAAGACAAATTCATATTACACGATTTCCTTATAACAACTTCTTATATCCTGATTATAAAGAAGCTGATGGAGAATAAACTATTATATGGTTTCTATATTTTTAAAACTAAATATAGAAACCTCTTTTTAGACACCCCTTTTCTTTTTAGTATTTTTATGAAACTTAAGATCTATTTGTTTCATCAAATTTCTTCTTTAATAATTAGCTATTCTTTTTCTAGTATTTAAAACTTTGCACTTTACAACATATAATTGTAACTTTGCGCTCTAATTTTCAATTCGTTTATGAACAAATTATTGATTGTAGGAACAGTAGCTTTTGATGCTATTGAAACGCCGTTTGGTAAAACTGATAAAATTTTAGGTGGAGCTGGTACCTTTATTGGTCTATCTGCTTCTAATTTTAATTTACAATCAGCCATCGTATCTGTAGTAGGTGAAGATTTCCCTCAAGAATACATTGAATTATTAAAATCTAGAAATATCGATGTAAGTGGCTTAGAAATTGTAAAAGGAGGAAAAACTTTTTTCTGGAGTGGAAAATACCATAATGACTTAAATTCTCGCGATACATTAGTAACTGAATTAAACGTGTTAGCTGATTTTAAACCTGTGGTTCCTGAAAATTTCAAACATGCAGATGTAGTAATGTTAGGTAACTTACATCCATTAGTACAGTCTAGTGTATTAGACCAATTAACAGAAAAACCGAAATTAGTGGTTCTAGACACCATGAATTTCTGGATGGATTGCGCCTTAGAAGAATTAAAAACAGTAATGAAGCGAGTAGATGTAATCACAATTAACGATGAAGAAGCACGTCAATTATCTGGTGAATATTCTTTAGTTAAAGCTGCTGCTAAAATTCATGAAATGGGACCTAAGTATGTTGTAATTAAAAAAGGTGAACATGGTGCCTTGTTATTTAATGAAAAAGAAGTCTTTTTTGCCCCAGCACTTCCTTTAGAAGAGGTATATGATCCTACAGGAGCAGGAGATACTTTTGCAGGAGGTTTTTCTGGCTTCATTACACAAAGCGAAAATATTTCTTTTGAAAACATGAAATCCGCAATTGTTCACGGATCAAATTTAGCCTCTTTCTGTGTGGAAAAATTTGGAACTGAACGAATGGTAAGCTTAACAAAAGAAGAAGCCCAAAATCGTTTAAAACAGTTCAAAGCCTTGACACAATTTGACATAGAATTATCATAAATTTACGCCCCGTTTTTTCGGGGCTTTTTTAATTAAATTTCATAAAAACCGATGCTTTTCGGTCATAACTACAGACAACAACAACACAATGAGCGATGCAATTAAACACGAGTGCGGTATAGCACTTTTGAGATTAAAAAACCCTTGGAATATTACAAAGAAAAGTACGGCACTGCTTTCTATGGGGTTGAAAAAATGTACCTGCTTCTTGAAAAACAACACAATAGAGGCCAAGATGGTGCTGGTTTAGCAAGTATCAAACTAGATGTAACTCCAGGAGTACGTTATATCAGCCGAATACGTTCTAACCAAGCACAACCTATCCAGGACATTTTTGCACAAATTAATTCACGCATCAATCAGGAATTAGAATCTCATCCTGAATATAAAAACGACACTTCCTTATTAAAAGAAAATATCCCCTATATAGGAGAAGTTTTTCTTGGACACGTTCGCTATGGAACCTTTGGAAAAAACAGTATTGAAAATGTACATCCTTTTTTACGTCAAAACAACTGGATGAACCGCAACTTAATTGTTGCCGGAAATTTCAATCTAACCAACGTAAAAGAATTATTTAGTGATTTAGTACGCTTAGGACAACACCCTAAAGAAATGGCTGACACAGTAACAGTTATGGAAAAAATTGGCCATTTTTTAGATGATGAAGTAACTGATTTATACCAAAAATGTAAAGAAGAAGGTCTTACAAAACAAGAAGCTTCACCAGTAATTGCAGAACGATTAGATGTTGGACGCATCTTACGAAGAGCTTCAAAAAATTGGGATGGCGGATACGCTATGGCTGGTTTGATAGGTCATGGAGATGCTTTTGTAACACGAGATCCCGCAGGTATACGTCCTGCATTTTATTATAATGATGACGAAATTGTAGTAGTAGCTTCTGAACGACCTGTAATCCAAACAGTATTTAATGTTCCTTTTGAATCCATCCAAGAAATCACACCAGGTCACGCTATTATAATAAAGAAAAATGGTCTTGTTATTGATGAAAAAAATAAGAGAAGCAACTATTAAAAAAGCATGCTCTTTTGAACGCATTTATTTTTCCAGAGGAAGTGATGCTGAAATTTATCAAGAACGAAAAGATTTAGGAAAACTAATCCTTCCTCAAATCCTAAAAAACATTGATTACGATACTGATAATACTGTTTTTTCTTACATACCAAATACAGCTGAAACTTCATTCTTCGGAATGATAGAAGCAGCAAATGATTTTTTAAATCAACGTAAAATAGATACTATTCTTCAACATAAGGAACAATTATCACCAGATAAACTAAAAGAAATTTTAGATGTAAAAATACGTTCTGAAAAAATTGCTATTAAGGATGCAAAACTTAGAACTTTTATCACAAATGATGATTCTCGTGATGATATGGTCGCTCATGTTTATGATATAACTTATGGGGTAGTAAAAAAATCAGACAACCTAGTTATCATTGATGATAGCATTGTAAGAGGAACAACCTTAAAGAAAAGCATTATTAAAATGATGGATCGATTAAATCCTAAAAAAATAATCATTGTATCCTCTGCTCCTCAAATACGCTATCCTGATTGTTATGGTATTGATATGGCTAAATTAGAAACATTAATTGCCTTCCAAGCTATGCTAGCTTTACTAAAAGAAAATAATATATATCATTTAGTAGAAGAAATTTATACAAAATGTAAATCACAAGAGCACAAACAAGACTCAGAAGTTATAAACTATGTAAAGGAATTATATGCTCAATTTACAGATGAACAAATTTCTGATAAAATTGCTGAAATGCTGAAAGAGCCTACAATAAATGCAGAAATAAAAATCATTTTCCAATCAGTTGAAAATTTACATAAAGCTTGTCCAAAAATTTGGGGGACTGGTATTTTACAGGAAATTACCCTACCGATGGTGGAAATCGCGTTGTAAATAGAGCTTTTATAAATTTTTATGAAGGCAAAGACATGAGAGCATATTAAAGAAGTATGTATTTTGTCGGTTTTTTTAAACACTTAAACGATTATTTTTCAATATAACTCAGACTCTCTATAAATTTGAGCCACCATTACAATAAGTAGGTTAAGTTTATGGTAGATTTAGGGCAAAAAAGACAGAATTAGGTTCTGTCTTTTTTATTTTAATACTTCCCCCTTCCTTTCTACGCCCTTAAAAATCAATAAAATAAAACTATTCAATAATTCCTACTTTCAACGATTATTAATTCACTTAGACGATTATTTTTGGAAAAATTCAATCACTACGCTAATTTTGGTTTACCATTGCAGTAAGTAGGTTTAGTTTATGGTAAAAATTTGGGGCAAAAAAGGCAGAATTAGATTCTGCTTTTTTTATTTTTAAAAAACAATATACTAAACTAATAATTTATCTGATAAAAAAACTACGTTTATACACTTTAAACAATTATCAATCTTTTTAATGATTCTTTTTAAAAAACTCAACCATTACACTAGTTTTAACTCACCATTACAATAAGTAGCTGCTTAAGTTATCGTAAATTTAGGACAAAAAGAGGCTGTTCTAAAAGTAAAAAATCAACACACAGTTTGTTACTCTGACGGAAGGAGGATTTTCATAGTCAGTACTATGTAATTTCTCCCTTTGGTCAAAATGACAAGATTTTGGACTTTTTGGGAGAGCCTCTTTTATTTCATACCTTTGATGTTATTTACAAAAGTAAAGTAGCTTATCAAATTAATAATCAAATAGATAAGAAAATTCACCTTTGAATACACTTTCAACGATTATTAGTTCTTTTTAACGATTATTTTTGGAAAAACTCAACCACTACACTAGTTTTGACTCACCATTACAATAAGTAGGTTAAGTTATGGTAGATTTGGGGCAAAAAAGACAGAATGTAATTCTGTCTTTTTTATTTTAATACTTTTTATATTTTTTTAAAAACATATCTCCTTAACAAACAAATAGATACCAAAAAATTATTTATTATACTTTTACCGATTATTAATCCTTTTTACCGATTATTTTTGGAAAAATTCAACCACTACACTAGTTTTGACTCACCATTACAATAAGTAGGTAAGTTATGGTAGATTTAGGGCAAAGAAGACAGGATTACATTCTGTCTTTTTTTATTTTTATTTCTTTTATATTATTTACAAAAGTAAAGTAGGTTATTAAATTAACAATCAAACAGATAAGAAAATTCACCATTCACTACACTTTCAACGATTATTAATTCACTTAGACGATTATTTTTGGAAAAATTCAATCACTACACTAGTTTTGACTCACCATTACAATAAGTAGGTTAAGTTATGGTAGATTTGGGGCAAAAAAGACAGGATTATATTCTGTCTTTTTTATTTTTATCCCGTTTATACTATTTACAAAAGTAAAGCAACCTATACAACTAATAATCAAACAGATAAGAAAATTCATTATTTCCCAGACTTTCAACGATTATTAATTCATTTCAACGATTATTTTTGGAAAAATTCAATCACTGCACTAGTTTTGACTCACCATTACAATAAGTAGGTTAAGTTATGGTAGATTTGGGGCAAAAAAGACAGGATTATATTCTGTCTTTTTTATTTTTAATACTTTCCGCATGATTCTAAAGGGAACTACAGTTACTAATAAAAAGAAGAACAATTCATTTCATACTACTTTTAACCATTATTAGTCTACTTAAACGATTATTTCAAAAAAATAGCATAACATTAGATTTACTTTACCGTTGCGGTAAGTAAATTTAGGACAAAAGAGAAAAGGCTTAAATAGATTTCTTCTATTTAAGCCTTTTTTATAGATAAAATAAGAAATTATAATTAAAGTTTATAAGACTGGTTTTCTTTTTTTACATCAGCCATTGCTCCTTTTTCATCAATTACTATTAATTTTATATTTTGCTTCAAAGAAGGTATATTAAAATCATAAGTAGGATAAGCCCAATCCCAGCTTTCTAAATCATTTCTTTTAATTCCTGTTTCGTTTGGTTTTATCCAACGCATAGCTGTTTGAGGGATGTAATATAATTCTTCGATTCCATTTTGATAATAAACTTTTACTTCAAGAGGCATGGCGATTCTTCCAATACGTTCTAAAGTAACTTTTGTTGATTGATTTTCTTCAGTTACTTGCTTAATTGCATAATCAATTGTATTAGTTGTCTTAGTCCATTCTGTTAAATACCAATCTAAATTAGCACCTGTTATTTTTTCAGCAGTATGAATAATATCTGTTGGCGTTGGATGTGTAAATTTAAAATCCGTATAATAACGTCTTAAAACTTTTAATAGGTTTTCTTTTCCTATAAGATATTCTAGTTGTGTTAAAAACAAATTACCTTTACTATAAGCTTGCACACTATAAGGTCTGTTTTCATCGTAGTGGTCTGCATGAGTAGTCTGTGGTTGTTCTTTTCCTGACTTAACTAATGAAAAATATGATTTATAAGAGTCCTCATGTGGGTTTTCTACTTTTTTATCTGCTATTTCATTTAAACCGTAATTTTCTAACCAAGTAGTAAAACCTTCATCCATCCAACTATATTTACTTTCATTTGTTGCTAATATATGTTGAAACCATGAATGTGCCATTTCATGAGCTGTCACTCCAACTAAACCTTCTTCAGTTCCTTCTCCTAGAATTAAAGTACACATAGCATATTCCATACCTCCATCACCTCCTTGAATAACTGAATATTGTTTATAAGGATACTGCCCAACCGTTTTGTTGTATACATCCATTAACTGAGAAGTTTTAGCTTGTAAATTTTTCCAATTCTGGATAAATTCAGATTTATTTTGGTACAAAAATGTAGCGTAACTCCATCAGGGCGAACTAATTTATCATGAAGGTATTCTTTATCAGCGGCCCATGTGAAATCATGAACTTGAGGCGCAACAAAGTGCCATGTTAAAGTTTTGGACTTTTTAGGGTAAGACACATTAACTTCTTTATCTTCATACCCTTTCCCTACTTCATTTGCATTCTGAAGGTAACCACTAGCTCCTAACACATAATCTTTATCAATTGTGATTTTAACATCAAAATTACCCCAAACCCCATGAAATTCACGTGCAATATAGGGATCTGCTTGCCAACCATCTACATCATATTCTGCCATTTTAGGATACCATTGTGCCATTGAAAATTCAATTCCTTCCTTGTTATTTCTTCCATTTCTACGAATTTGAACAGGCACTTGTCCATCAAAATCCATTGTAAAAGTTGTAGAGGTTTTAGGCATCAAAGGCTTGGCTAAATCTACTTCTAAAATAGTACTCGCCTGTTTACTTGCTACTACCATTCCGTCTTGTTTGATATTGTTTACTACCAAATATCCTATTTCATTAGGTTTTAATAAACTTATTCTGCTTTCTTTTATTTCTTTGTCTCCTATCTTCACTTTATTTACCATACGTCCATCTGGGTCTTTAATTGACTTCAAGCGGGCATCCATAGGACTATTAGGTTGAAAAGCATTATTATACAAATGAATATATACTCTTTTTAAAGTATCAGGAGAATTATTAGTATATACTAATGTTTGTTTTCCTTTATATTGATAGTTTTTCACATCCATATTGATTTCCATTTTATAATCAACATGTTGTTGCCAATAACCAGGGTTAGGACTTTTTTGAGCTAAAGTCAATAAAGGGAAAAAGAATAATACGTATTTTTTCATATCTATAAAATAAAAAAGAAGGGATAAAAATCCCTTCCAAATATAACAATTTAAACTAATAGTTACTTTTTTGCTAATTTTTCAGCCATTATTAGGGCATTATAAGCATTTACTATTTTACCTGATTTAGAAATTTTATCTAAAGTAGTAGGTTCTGTATTTTCACCTGCTAAAGCAAAGGTATTAGTTAATGGGATACCTGATTCCATTAAAATTTGTTTTACTTGAACAGCTTTTAATGATGGATAAAAAGCTCTGATTAAGGCTGCTACTCCTGCAACATTAGGTGATGCCATTGAGGTACCTTGTAAATATTCGTAATGATTATTGGGTACTGTTGCATAGATTTTAACTCCTGGAGCAAAAACGTCTACATTTTCTTTTCCATAGTTAGAAAAATTAGCCATTACTTTTGATCCATACTCATAATTTAAAGCTCCTACTGTAATTACATTATTTGCAAATTCAGGATTACTCCCTTCTGCATCATTAGGAAAATTAGGCTTTATATCAATATTTTCTGCATCATTACCTGCAGCGTGTACAAAAAGCACATCTTTAGAAGCTGCATATTTAATAGCATCATACACCCATTCTTTATTAGGAGAGAATGCTTTTCCAAAACTTCCATTAATTACTTTAGCTCCATTATCTACAGCATAACGTATAGCTAAAGCAATATCTTTGTCATATTCATCTCCATTTGGAACTGCTCGTAATGCCATGATTTGGACATATTCTGAAGCTACTCCATCTCCTCCTTTTCCATTTCCTCTAGTCTGAGCAATAATACCGGCAACGTGCGTTCCATGTTTACCACTTTCTTTTTTAGGCCCCATTACATTACTGTTTCCATATTGTGTTTGAGTAATATCATATGGATTATCCCCTACTGGTTTACGTCCATCAAACTCAGTATTTAAATTATAGTTTAGCTGATCATAAACGTATTCTTTATACTCACCTATTTCAGCATCAAATTTTGATTTATCTCCCCCCATATTAGATAATATTTGACCAATAATATTTTGGGATTGAAGTAAAGATTGATTTATTGTTTTGATAGCTTTTACTTCCGCAAGAGTATAATTTTTCTTTTTTAAATATTCTGCAATATTCTTATCTGCATTTACAATGGCATCAATTTGATTTTTTTGAGGTTCTAACTCTGATTTTTTTGAGTTAGAAGAGCTAAAGCATTTTCATATTGAGCTGAACCATCGTTCCCTTTTTTTACAATACGGGTTAATTCTAATTGTTCATTATCAGCATCTCCTAAAAAATTCCATCCGTGTATATCATCAATATATCCATTATTATCATCATCTTTTTTATTTCCTGGAATTTCTTTTGTATTTTTCCAGATGGCTGGTTTTAAATCTTCATGCTCAATATCAATTCCTGAATCAATAACTCCCACAATAATTTTATTTGCTTTTTTACCTTTTAATAATTGGGTATAAGCTTTATCAACTCCCATTCCTGGAATTGTATCTTTAACAAGATCTAAATGACTCCAACGTTGTAAATCTTTTTCTTTAATTGGGGTCATTTTCAAAGGCATTTGATCAATTTTTTTAGGATCAATGCTTACAATTCCTTTTGGTGCGCTACAACTAGCTATCATCATTGCTATAGAGCCTGTAAAAGTTATCGTTCTTAAAATTCTCATAAATATAATTTTAGGCTGTAAATATCTTTAGTTTATTTAATATAAAATGTTGTTTTAACATTAGATTAATACATCTTCTAATTGAAAAGTTTCGTTTAATCGAACTCCTTTTTCTGTTCTTTCAACTGTAATAATAGGATTATGCGCATCATGCTCTAACCATAGATAAAAATTCTTTTCAGCAGCTAAATTCAAAAACTTTTCTTTTTCTGATAATGTTAATAACGGACGAGTATCATATCCCATTACATATGGTAAAGGCACATGACCTGCTGTAGCCAATAAATCTGCCATAAAAACGATCATCTTATCCTTATATTGTATATGGGGAATCATTTGTTTTTCAGTATGTCCATCAACATATAGAATACCAAAGTTTAATTCCTCAGAAATACCATAATCTGAGTCAGGCTTGTTTATAAATTTTAGCTGGCCACTATTTTGAATTGGTAAAATATTTTCACTCAAAAAGAAGCTTTTTCACGAGCATTAGGATTCGTTGCCCATTCCCAATGATTTTTATTAGTCCAGTAAATAGCATTTTTAAAAGCGACTTCATATCCTGTTTTATCTTGATTCCAGTTTACACATCCTCCACAATGATCAAAATGTAAATGAGTCATAAATACATCTGTTATATCTTGACGATGAAAACCATATTTAGCTAATGATTTATCTAATGTATCATTTCCCCATAATGAGTAATAACCAAAGAATTTATCTGACTGCTTATTCCCCATTCCTGTATCAATTAAGATTAAGCGATTTCCTTGTTCGATTAACATACAACGAGCTGCTATATCTATCAAGTTACTAGCATCTGCTGGATTAGTTTTATTCCAAATAGTTTTAGGTACAACCCCAAACATGGCTCCTCCATCTAATTTAAAATTTCCAGATTCTATAGGATATATTTTCATATACGTATTTTTTAATTGTTCTAATTATTATACAATTGTTTTTTAAAACAAATACTTCTTACAAGAAGTTTACCAAAAGCAAATTCAATAGTTAATTTATAGTTTTTAAGATTTTATATTCTATTAAAATAATTCTACTCAATAAAGGATAGGATAGTTTTTGAATTGCTAAAATATAAAAAACCACTCATTTAGAGTGGTCTTCTTGTTTCAATTGATTAAAAATACTTTCAAGCTTTTTATTTTTTTTAAAATTATATTGCTTACTCGAAATTAACTTTTGTATAGTTTTTATTCGGTCCTGAGTTATAGGATGTGAACTTAGAAATTCTGGAACATTTATACCTTCCTGATGTTCTTCTTCTTCTAAAGCTTCAAATAATTTAATCATTCCTCTAGGGTTTATCTTGTTAGCTAGCATCAGCTTAAACCCTTCTTCATCTGATTCTTTTTCGAAATTCCTTGAAAAAGAGAGTGAATATAAACTATCCGCATGTTGTCCTATTATAGACATTATTCCATTAATATCGCCCAATATTGCAGACAAAAATAGATAACCTGATAAATCTCTACACAATAACTTTACAGAATGCCTGTTATTAATATGAGCCGTTTCATGTCCTATTAATGCTGCTAATTCTTCATAAGTACTTATTTTATCCAGCATTCTTTTATAAACTACCACATTTCCATCTGGCAATGCAAAAGCATTTACTATAGGTGAATTGACTACTGTAAGATGTAATTTTTTAGTATTATTTAGATTTAGATTATCAGAAAATTCTTGTAGTAATTTAGATTCTTTTTGATTTTTATTTTCAGTTAATATGAAGTGATGAAAAGCAGATTTTCCTAATTCATCATCAAAACTTTCTGGTAACAAAATAGCTGCTTTTTCCCCAAACCAAGGAACTACATAAAGATAACTTATAATAATAAAAACAAATAAGACTATAGCAACGGAAAGTAGTACTCCTAAATTTAGTTTTCCTACTTTTTGATACCAATCAAGTTGTCTATTATCTGATAAATATTGCTTAAAATCTTTTATAAATTTCTGATCTGTAATCTGAATACTTTGTGAAATATCCAAATTATAATGTAAGGATACTAAATTAGATTGTGAAGTCAATTTCACTTCATGAATTGACCAATTTAACCAACCTTTTCCTTCATTTTCGAAATACAAACAATTTTTCTTACGATCTAAAAAAGTTCGATATGATGAGGCTTGGAAGAAACCCCATCATAATATACAGCTTGTACCTTAGTTACTATCATTATATAACTAAATCAATATCTAATAAATCTTCAATATCCTCTCCAGTAGCATCTTTATAAATTTCTTCTGTTTGATTAATTGTATTGAGATCAATCGTTCCTTCTAATTGTATAGAAGAAAATAAGAATTTCATCATACGCATTTCAACCCAAGCTGCACCTAAACCTAAAGTAAACATTAAAATCAGTATATTTACTATAGTGAATTTAAAAATCCCACCACCTGTAATATTAGTAGTAAAATCTAATTCATCATCTCCCTTATGCAATTTTAAATTATTGACATAGTATTCAATAATATCTTTTTGCCACCAAAAACCATAAATTCCTAAAGTAAATAAAGTTAAAATATATCCTTTAATATTTATCACAAAATAATCTCCCCCATTTCCTTTATAATCCATTTTTATATCTCCAAAACGGATATTTTGGATTATATATCTTCTTAAATTAATGGTAAACCAAGCTCCATAAAACCCTAAAGTCAAAACAGTTAAACCCATCCATCTTAAAAAATTAACAATTAACTCATTACGTTTTCCTCTATAACCAAAACGAATACCCCTCCAAGAAGTTTTAGACATTCTATAACGGTATGATCCATGTATAGCAAATGGAACAATTACTACCAAAACGCCTATTAGTAATAAAGTAGCGATAACTTGGTAATCCAACATATAAAAAGTTCCAACGATAATGCCAATACCTAAAAAAACTGCTATACTAACTAGAAATCCCTTAAACATTTCTTTCCCTGTTCCATGAAACTCAAAAGGACTTCCATCTAAAATAGTTTCACTATACAAATATTTCAATCGTTTTTCTTTAGCCCAAGGATAGTAAAATCCTAAAGTAATTATACTTAATACCCAATTAAGAATTATAATTCCAAAAAAGGTTTCTCCTTTACCATCAAAATTCATTTGATAGCTCTTAGTTTGTTTTAATTTTTGATCCATTTTTAAATAGTTAATTTGTTTAAAAACGCAATATAAAATATTTTAATAATTCAGTATAATTATTTTTTATTATAAAATTGATTACAAAAATGTTAGAGATTATGAAAAAGAATTTTTATGTTGTACCTTTGCCATTAATTTAGACAAAATCAAAATAAGAAATGATAAAAGTTTCAGAATCAGCAAGTAAGAAAATCATTGATATGATGAAAGAAGATGGCTTTGATGCTTCAAAAGATTTCGTCCGTGTAGGAGTAAAAAGTGGTGGTTGTTCAGGCTTATCTTATGAACTTAAGTTTGACAAGGAAACCTCTGAAAATGATAAGGTTTTTGAAGACAATAATATTAAAATAGCTGTTGAAAAAAAATCATATTTATATCTAATAGGCACAATACTTGAGTATTCAGGAGGCCTTAACGGTAAGGGTTTTGTTTTTAATAACCCTAATGCCCAAAGAACATGTGGCTGCGGAGAGAGTTTCTCTCTTTAAAAGCTTCCTTAACCCCTCATGAAGAGGAACCTAAAAGTAAAATAAATAAATCCTATTTACCCCTAATAGGAATTACCCCTTTGGGGACTAGGGGGCTAGTATGAGCAAATATACCGAAGACGATTTAAAAATAGAGTTAGAAAATAAAGAGTACGAATACGGCTTTTATACTGATATTGAATCTGAAACCTTTCCCGCGGGTCTAAACGAAGAGATTGTTCGTGCTATTTCCAAAAAGAAAAACGAACCTGAATGGATGACAGAATGGCGTTTAGAAGCATTTCGCATTTGGAATGAAATGACGGAACCTGAATGGGCAAACGTTCATTATGAAAAACCTGATTTTCAAGCAGTATCTTATTATTCAGCACCTAAGAAAAAAGACAAATACAACAGCTTAGACGAAGTAGATCCTGAATTACTCGAAACATTTAAAAAATTAGGAATATCTATTGACGAGCAAAAACAATTAACAGGTGTGGCAGTTGATATTGTAATGGACTCTGTTTCTGTTGCAACAACTTTCAAAAAAACCTTAGCTGAAAAAGGCATTATTTTCTGTTCGATTTCGGAAGCCATTCAAGAACACCCAGAATTGGTTCGTAAATATATAGGAACAGTAGTTCCTCAGAAAGATAATTTCTATGCAGCTTTAAATTCAGCTGTATTTTCTGATGGAAGTTTCTGCTATATCCCAAAAGGCGTTCGTTGTCCTATGGAATTATCTACCTATTTCCGTATTAACCAAGGAGGTACAGGTCAGTTTGAAAGAACTTTAGTAATTGCTGACGAAGGGAGTTATGTATCATACCTAGAAGGCTGTACTGCGCCAAGTCGTGATGAAAACCAATTACATGCAGCAGTTGTTGAATTAATTGCTTTAGATAATGCTGAAATTAAATATTCAACAGTTCAAAACTGGTATCCAGGCAACAAAGAAGGAAAAGGAGGCGTTTATAACTTCGTTACAAAACGTGGTTTATGCGAGAAAAATGCGAAAATTTCTTGGACACAGGTCGAAACAGGTTCAGCAGTAACTTGGAAATACCCTTCTTGCATATTAAAAGGGGATAACTCAATTGGTGAATTCTACTCAATTGCTGTTACAAACAATTTCCAACAAGCAGATACAGGTACTAAAATGATTCACTTAGGCAAAAACACTAAGTCAACCATTATTTCTAAAGGTATTTCTGCTGGAAAATCACAAAATAGCTATAGAGGTTTAGTGCAAGTTAGTTCACGTGCCGAAAATGCACGTAATTTCTCTCAGTGTGACTCTTTATTAATGGGAAACAATTGTGGCGCACATACTTTCCCTTATATTGAATCAAATAATTCAACAGCAAAAATAGAACATGAAGCAACCACTTCTAAAATTGGTGAAGATCAAATTTTTTACTGTAACCAACGTGGTATTCCTACCGAAAAAGCAATTGCATTAATTGTAAACGGTTTCAGTAAAGAAGTATTAAACAAGTTGCCTATGGAGTTTGCTGTGGAGGCTCAAAAGTTATTAGAAATCTCATTAGAAGGAAGTGTGGGTTAATAAATTTAAAAATAGTTGAATGACAATTTCTTTTGATTTAGATGACACATTGATTCCAACAACTTTTAGATTTGATGTAGAAAAGCAAAATTTTTTACAGAGAGTTTTTAAAATTGAAAAGATAAGAAAAGGAAGTATTAAATTGTTTAAAGAATTAGAAAAAAGACATATCAAAGTAAATATTTACACAACTTCGTATAGAAGTAAATCAAGAATTAAAATTATGTTTATGTCTTATGGAATCAAAGTACATAAAATAATAAATCAACAAGAACATAATAAATATGTAAAAATCCAAAGCTCAAAATTTCCACCAATCTTTAATATTGATATACATATAGATGATTCAACTGGAGTTAAATTAGAAGGGGAGAAATATAATTTTAAAACAATTATAATTGACAAGGAAAATAATAATTGGGTTTGTGAAATATTTAAAAGCATTAGTAATTAAAGAGAAGCATAACAACACATATCTATGTTAAGTATAAAAATTTACACGCCTCAGTTGAGGATAAAGAAATATTAAAAGGAATCAACCTTGAAATTAAAGCAGGAGAAGTACACGCGATTATGGGACCTAATGGTGCGGGTAAATCAACGTTATCTTCTATCATTGCTGGAAATGAAAACTATGAAGTTTCAGAAGGTGAAATCGTTCTTGACGGTGAAGATATTTCAGAGATGGCTCCAGAAGAAAGAGCACACAAAGGTGTTTTCTTATCATTCCAATATCCAGTAGAAATTCCAGGTGTTTCTGTAACAAACTTCATCAAAACTGCTATTAACGAAAAACGTAAAGCAAACGGCGAAGAAGAAATGCCAGCTAACGAAATGTTAAAAAAAATCCGTGAGAAATCAGAATTATTAGAAATGGATAGAAAGTTTCTTTCTCGTTCTTTAAACGAAGGATTCTCAGGTGGTGAAAAGAAACGCAACGAAATCTTCCAAATGGCAATGTTAGAACCTAAAATTGCTATCCTTGATGAAACTGATTCAGGTCTAGATATTGATGCCTTACGTATTGTAGCTAACGGTGTAAATAAATTAAAAAATGAAAACAACGCTGTTTTAGTAATTACACACTATCAACGCTTGTTAGACTATATCATTCCTGATTATGTACACGTACTAATGGATGGTAAAATTGTAAAATCAGGAACTAAAGAATTAGCTCTTGAATTAGAAGAAAAAGGATACGATTGGATTAAAAATGAGTTAGTTTAACTGTTTATAGTTTATTGTTTATAGTTCTCTAACTATAAACTAATAACCATAAACCATAAACACAAAAAATGGATTTAAAAGAAAAATTACTTTCCTCTTTTATGGCATTTGAAGAAAAGGTAGATGTAACAACTGAGTTACATGATCTTCGTACTTCTGCATTAAAGAATTTTGAAGCTAAAGGTTTTCCAACAAAAAAGAGGAAGCTTGGAAATATACATCGCTTAATGCGATACTAAAAAATGATTTTAGCATCTTTCCTAAAAAGAAAATGCAATTGAAATTAAGGATGTAAAAAAATACTTCATCAATAATGTCGACACTTATAAAGTCGTATTCATTGATGGTATTTTTAGTACTTTCTTATCTTCAACCACTCATGATGGATTAGATGTTTGCTTAATGTCCTCCGCATTAACAAAACCAAAATACAAAATGGTTATAGATAATTACTTCAATCAAGTTGCAAGTAAAGAAGAATCATTAACCACTTTAAATACAGCCTTTGCATACGAAGGAGCTTATATTAATATTCCAAAAAGCAAAATAGTTGAAAAACCTATTGAAATCATCTATTTTTCAACTGGGATTGAAAATGCTTTAATGATACAACCTCGTAATTTAGTTATTATAGGTGAAAACGCACATGTACAAATTATTGAACGTCATCAAAGTTTAAATGAAAATCCAGTATTTACCAATTCCGTTACGGAAGTTTTTGCTCAAAAACGTGCAATTATAGACTACTATAAAATTCAAAACGATTTACAGTCAGCTAACTTAATTGACAACACTTACATTGCTCAAAAACAAGAAAGCCGAGTTGCTGTACACACATTTTCTTTTGGAGGAAACATTACACGTAATAATTTAAATTTCTATCACCAAGGAGAACGTATTGATTCTACTCTAAAAGGTATTACAATTATTGGAGACAAACAGCATGTTGACCATTATACATTAGTACACCACGCACAACCTAATTGCGAAAGTCATCAAAACTACAAATGTATTTTAGACAACCATGCTACAGGTGTATTTAACGGCAAAATTTACGTAGAAAAAGAAGCTCAAAAAACAGATGCTTTCCAACAAAATAACAACGTATTATTAAGTGAAAAAGCATCAATTAATGCAAAACCTCAATTAGAAATATTTGCAGATGATGTAAAGTGTTCGCACGGATGTACAATAGGTCAATTAGATGACAGTGCATTATTTTATATGCAACAACGCGGTATTCCTAAAAAAGAAGCCAAAGCATTATTAATGTACGCTTTTACTAGTGAAGTTACATCAAGTATTAAAATACCTGAATTAAAAGAAAAAAATTGGCAAAATCATCGCTACCAAATTAGGTGTGAATATGGGATTTGATTTATAAAAGTTTTAATAAAATAGAAAATATTCAAAACATCTATTTTAAAACTTTATGACACTAAAATAAGAACCCCCGTTTTTAGCTATTTAAGTTAAAAACAGGGGTTTTCTTAAAATATCAACGTTTACTCTTCCTCTAATGATTTTTAAAAATGATATATTTAAGAAACAATAATCTAAACCTTTCCAAATCATTAGTCTTCATAAGTTAGATTTTACTTTTCATCTAATATCTCTTTACGGGCTTTATTTTTTAAAAATTACTAAAGATATTATTATAAAGTACGAAGTAAAAAATAAAATTATTAAACACTATCCTTAACCTCATCTCTATTCTGATCAGAAGGTTGCTCCCATTTTTCTGTTTTCTCTTTTAAGTCTGTAAACCAATCACCTAAAACAGGTAATAAAGTTTCAGAAGTTTTCATACAAGGATTAAAAAACAAAGAACTGTCCTGCCTTTCTCTGCTTACTATCATATTATTTATATTCACTTTTTGAAAAAGATTTAAAATAATCCCAATAAGTAAAATCATCTTTAAAGCTCCAAAAATACCACCAGCCAATGTATTTGCCCATCCTAAAAAAGCAAAACTAGCAATACCCGAAAGTAATTTAGCTATTAAATGCACTCCCACTATCACCAAAGCTAAAGTGATTACAAAAGCAGAAACTTGAATAGTTTTACATGACCACAAAACATTTTTTTCTAAAATACCACTTACAATATAGGAAAATTTTATTGCGAAAAGTATCCCTACAAAAAAGCGACAAGCGAAGCTAATTCAACAAATAAACCATTTTTAAAACCTTTGTAAAATCCAAAAACCAATAAGGCACTGATGACAATATCTATAAATCCCATTCTCTCTTTTTTTCAAATATAGGAAAATAGATAAAAGAATAAAAAAGCTGGAATGAAGATTCAGTTTTTATTAGTCTTATATTTGCATAAAAAAATAATGACTTTATTTTTTTCCTTTCTTCTTTTTCTAAATAAAAATGAGCCGAGATATACAATTAAAAAAACGTTGGGAACAAATCGTTAAGTTCCTATCTAAAAAATTTGCCGATGGTGATGAACTTGATTTAGATGCTATTATTTATTTAATAGGTGTACAAGAATTGGGTAAATTTAATCGTTCTTTTAAAAAGATGAGAAAGTCAACTTGATGCACATAGCCATTTGTAGGCTATTAGAACCTTATGGTTACTATGAATTTGACTATTTTGACACAGAAGGTTGGCCCCATTATAAAATAAAAGAAGAACTTCCCGCGTTAAAAGCAGGAGAACAATCCGTTTTAATGAAAGAAGCGATTGTTATCTATTTTATAGAAAAGGGAATTTTAGATGAATTCTGAATTGTAAACACCTAATTTAAAAGTTTATTTTCTAAAGACTAAGCACTAGGTACTATTAACTAAAAACTGTAAATTTGCACCTTTCAAAGGAGAACCGATGATAGATAAGATTAAAGAGTACATTGCAGAAGCGCAAGCATTTGATACACAAGACAAGGAAAAATTAGAAGCATTCCGAATTAAGTTTCTTGGAAGTAAAGGATTAGTAAAAGATATTTTTGCTGAATTTAAAAATGTTCCGAATGATCAAAAAAAAGAGTTTGGTCAAATCATCAATACATTAAAAAATACAGCTGAAGAAAAAGTAAAATCAATCCAAGAAATCTTAGAAAGCAAAGAAGAAATCAAAGGAATCTATGGCGATTTAACGCGTCCAGCTGAGCCTATTAAGCTAGGCTCTCGTCATCCGATATCGTTAGTAAAAAATCAAATCATTGACATCTTTGCTAACATAGGCTTTAATGTATCAGAAGGTCCTGAAATTGAAGATGATTGGCATAATTTCACTGCTTTAAACTTACCAGAATATCACCCTGCTCGTGATATGCAGGACACCTTCTTTATTCAAACCAATCCTGATATTTTATTACGCACCCATACTTCATCAGTACAAGTACGTTATATGGAGTCTAATAAACCGCCTATCCGTACAATCTCTCCAGGACGTGTATTTCGTAATGAGGCAGTTTCTTCACGTTCACACTGTATATTCCATCAAGTAGAAGGTCTATACATTGATAAAGATGTTTCTTTTGCTGATTTAAAACAGACCTTATTATATTTCACTAAAGAAATGTTTGGCAAGTCTAAGATTCGTTTACGCCCTTCTTATTTCCCTTTTACAGAACCAAGTGCCGAAGTGGATATTTATTGGGGGCTAAAAAATGAAATAGATTACCGTATTACCAAAGGAACTGGTTGGTTAGAAATTATGGGCTGTGGAATGGTAGATCCGAATGTGTTAAAAAATTGTGACATTAGCCCAGAAGAATACAACGGTTTTGCTTTTGGTATGGGTATTGAACGTATTGCCATGTTGTTATACCAAATTGGCGATATCCGTATGTTTTATGAAAACGATGTACGCTTCTTAGAACAATTTAAATCAAGCATATAAAGTCTAATATTGAAAGTCAAAAGTCTAAACAAAAACTTTTGACTTTCAACTTTTTAACATTATAACTAAAATGAAAAAAGACATTATAATTCCCAAAGTAGAAAATGTTTTTCTTGCTGCTGTACAAGAATGGAACGATGATTTTATGGACAAAGTATGGAATGTTTATTTAGTCAATGATTCTGATTTTGAATTAGAAAACATTATTGTAGTTTCTAAAGCTTATGGAAAAATTGATGGAGAAATGCGTAAAAGCTCTTTATTACGTCATGGATTCAAATTACTACCAAATGTTTCTGCTTTAAAGATTGAGATGATAGAAAATAGTGTATTAGCACTTAATAATGAGTTTATGGTTACTTATTTTATTGGAAATACATTATACGATAAAAAATTTACTTTCCGCCAAAATACTATTAACGAACGCGCTACTGAAGAAGTACCTCATTTATGGGTTAATGGAGTCGTTGTGAAATAAACACAAAAAAAAGAGAAAAGATTTTAACTAATTAAACAATATCTTTTCTCTTACTTCCTTTCAAAAAACTAATCCAATTTTTCAGTTAATTTTTTAAATGTTTTTTTTGCTTCTTTACCCTCATATAATACTTGGTAAACAGCATCTAAAATAGGTGTTTTGGCTTGATATTCTTGATTGAGTGTCCAAGCACTTTTAGTAGCATAATATCCTTCCGCAACCATACTCATTTCCATTTGAGCTGATTTTACAGTATAACCTTTCCCAATCATATTTCCAAACATACGATTTCGTGAAAAAACAGAGTAACCTGTAACTAACAAATCACCTAAATAAGCTGAATTATTAATATTACGTTTCATTCTATGTACTTGTTTAATAAAACGCTTCATTTCACGAATTGCGTTACTCATTAATACTGCTTGAAAATTATCGCCATATCCTAATCCATGAGCAATACCTGCAGCTATAGAGTAAATATTTTTTAATACGGCTGCATATTCCGTACCTACTATATCATCTGAAGTTTTAGTTTTAATATAATAACTTGATAAATTGGCAGCCATTATTTTTGCTTTTTCCATATCACCACAAGCAATTGTAAGATAAGAAAGACGTTCTAATGCTACTTCCTCAGCATGGCATGGTCCCGTGATAACCCCTATATTTTCATATAAGATATTGTATTTCGTATGAAAATGCTCTCCTACAATCAAACTACTTTCAGGAACAATCCCTTTGATAGCAGAAAAAACTACTTTTCCTTCTAAACTCTCCGTCATCTTATCAAGCTCTGCACTTAAGAAAGCTGAAGGTATTGCAAAAACTACGTAATCGGCATCTTTTACAGCCTGATTGATATCATTTGTAAGTTGTAATTTATTAATATCAAACGCTACAGAACTTAAATAATTAGGATTATGTTTGTGTAATTTCAAATGTTCTAGTGCGTAAACACTTCGCATATACCACGCAATTTGATCTACATTTTCACATAACATTTTCACGATTGCGGTAGCCCAACTACCACCACCTATAACGGCAAATTTGGGTTGTGTATTCATACTTTATGATTCCCGATCAATTTTTACTACGCTCGAGGCAAACGCTCACTTTCCTATCTTTTAAATTCAGACGAACGAGCTTACCACCTAAACATACGATTTTAAATAAAAATCCAAAGTTACAAAAAAATGGCACGCATATTGGTTACTTAACTTAGGAAACTTCAAAATCTTAATAGTATGAAAACTATAAAAATATTTTTGTTGATTATAATTACTCCATTTATATTCCAGTCTTGCACTAATGAAATAATTGTTGAAGACCATAATAAACCCACAAATAATAACATAAGCTTATCTAAACTGATGGAAAGTTATGATTTATGGTATATAGATTATAATGCAACGCAAGGCTCTGGAAATATTCCTTTCTTAACTCGTGCTTTTACCATTTCTTTTTTAAATGGTGCTCTATATGCTAATAATAATCTAGCAGGAATTGGATCTACTGGCAACGGATTTGGAACAAGAATAGGCGCTTACAACTATTATCCTAATTCAATTCGTGTTTTTCATGATCTGTATGGAACATTTGAATTAGATGTTTATCAATTAGCAAATAATAAAATTAAAATATCTGATCCAATTCACAAAGTAACCTATTATTTAGTAGGCTATCAGAGGAGTAATTTTGACTATAATAAATTATTCAATGATAACATCCATTATTTTTTACAAGAATACAAAGCTTGGGAAAAAGTATATGCTAGTAGAATAGGCGCTTTAAATGATTTTGACAAAGAAAATTTTATACAATTTTTAGCCGGAGGAACAGATAATCATTTCTGCTCTTCAAAAGATTTACGCGGAACTAATCCGAACAATATTTATTGGGATTTTACAGGTTTTTATGGTATTTCAAAGAATCTGAATCCATATACTAAAAATTTAACATTAGATTATGATTTTTGGGGCAATGAATCTTTTACGCTAAGCGTTATTAATGACCATCGCATTCGATTATTTCATACTCCAAGTGGTACGACATACGAATTTGAAGGTAGAGGATTCATACAATATCTTAGATTAGCTCCTGTAGTACAAAAACAGATGTAGAAAAATAATTGGGTTAAAAGTTAAGTTACGTTTGTTTTTGGTGTTTAGTAAAAAAGCGCACATTGAATATTCAAGTGCGCTTTTTGAATTTATATTTATAAGACTATTTTTAATATTATCTTTAAAATTAATAACTCATTTCTATGATAGCTCTTACCTTTTCTGGTGTAATATTTTGTTTTTCACCTAAAGCCAACCACCCTCTCTCTTCAAAACGATTTACAATTATAGAAGCTGTTTCAGCATAGCTTTCTGTATTTTCAGATAAACGAGTAAGCATTCCCATTGTGTGGAAAAACGCCGTGGTTTTTACAATTGCTTTTTGAGCAATTTCATCATCAGATCCTGTTAATCCCCATACTCTTTTTCCATACTGCGCTAATTTTTCTTTTTAGTATCAAACATTACTTGATATAAATTAGGCCCTATAATAGCTAAAGTTCTTGCATGATCTATTTCATATAAAGCTGTTAATTCGTGACCTATCATATGAGTAGCCCAATCAGAAGGAACTCCTTTTTGAATTAAACCATTTAATGCCATAGTACAACACCACATAAAATTAGATGCTAACTTATAATCTGTTGGATTTTCAACCACAGACGGACCTATTTCAACTAAAGTTTGTAAAATACTTTCTGCTATTCTATCTTGCAGTATTGCATCATGTGGGTAAGTCAAATATTGCTCCATCACGTGAGTAAAAGCATCTACTACACCATTTTGTAACTGACGCTTAGGTAATGATTCTATCACTGTTGGATCACAAATAGAAAATTTTGGAAACAAAGCACTACCTCCTAAAGTCAATTTTTCCTGTGTTTCTTCAATAGTAATTACAGCACCTGAGTTCATTTCAGATCCAGTAGCAGGTAAAGTCAAAACTGTACCGAAAGGAATTACCTCATTAGCATCTTTAAATAATACTCTTTGACGAAGAATTTCTACTTCATCTCCCTGATATTTAACCGCTCCTGATATAAATTTAGTACCATCTATTACACTCCCCCTCCAATAGCAAGGATAAAACCAATGTTTTGTTCACGAATAATTTGAACCGCCTTCATTAAAGTTTCAAAACGAGGATTAGGTTCAATACCACCAAACTCAACGACTTCAAATTGTTTTAAAGCAGTTTTTACTTGGTCATAAATTCCATTTTTAAAGATACTTCCTCCTCCATAAGTAAGTAAAATCTTAGTGTTTTGAGGTACTAACTCAGTTAATTTTGTTATTTGTCCTTTCCCGAAAATATAATTTACAGGATTGTATAACTCAAAGTTTGTCATGTTTTTCTGTATTTAAAAGTATAAAGGTAGAAAACAATCTATCAGATTTTTTATAAAATAAAGTTAAAAATTAACGTTTTTACTTACCTGTCTGTGATTTTTTATCATAACAATAACTAAAAAGCTGTTCAATAGCATTTTACAAAAAGCAATTGCTGTAATTCTACATTTTTCAATCTAGAAAACAGACTCAAAACAATATAAAATCAGAATTTTTAAAAAAATATTTACTACCTGATCCAAATTAACTCTAATTATATTTCAATTAAGGAAATTCACCCAATCTTTTTAGTATATAAACCTATCTTTTTAAAATAAAAACATATTCTATACATTTGCGTAGAAATAACGCAAGACATGAGTTTCTCACAAAATATACGTATAGCAGTTGATGGAGTTGTTTTTGCTTATGCAAATTCATCATTATATGTGCTGCTAATTCAGCAAAAATTTGGAACCAATACTTTACATTGGGCATTGCCGGGGGCTTAGTTAAAGCCAATGAGCCTTTAATAGATGCTGTAAAACGCGAAATTAAAGAAGAAACCAATGTGACCGTAAATTATATAGAACAACTTTACACCTTTGGTGATGATATATATCGTGATTCGAGAAACCGAGTAATTTCTGTGGCTTATTTCGCATTGGTAAACCCCTCCCATTTGAAACTTATGGCCAATACTGATGCTGATGCAGTCGCTTGGTTCAAAATAGACGAAGTCCCTAAACTAGCTTTCGATCATAATAAAATACTTGATAAAGCTCGTGAACGTTTGCAAGCTAAATTAACTTACCAACCTATAGGTTTTGATTTACTTCCTAACGAGTTTTTATTTTCCGAACTCGAGCATTTATATACTTCCATCATTGGGAAAGAAATAGATCGTCGTAATTTCAGAAAAAAGATTTTAAGTCTGGGTTTTATCGAAGAAACAGAACACATACATCATTCGAAATCAGGCAGACCTGCTAAATTTTTCAAATTTAATATTGCTAAATACAAGGAACTTACAAACGAAGGAATGGTATTTGAAATCAAGTTTGCGTAAAAAAAAACACAAAATGTTTTGTTAGTCTAAAAATGTATTTTATATTTGCGTAATATTAACGCAAAATTATACATTATGTTCCTTATAAATTTAGATAAAAACTTTACTCCTTTTGGCACTGAAAATGAAATTTCTTTTCAAGCTTTTACATTTTCAGGGGGAGAACCACATATTAAAATTCAACATTTCGATACTACCCAAAAAGTGATTATTACGCATCGTGCGAATAGTTTTAACGATTTTGGTTTAATTATTCTTACGATAGATGCATTAAAACGTATGGACGTGAAAGAAATAGAACTTTTTATTCCGTATTTTCCAGCAGCAAGACAAGATCGTGTAATGATACCAGGCGAACCATTATCTGTAAAAGTGTATGCAGCTATTTTGAATAGTCTAAATCTTTCTAAAGTATATGTTTTTGATGCACATAGCGAAGTAACACCTGCTGTACTTAACAATTGTCAAGTGATTACCAATTATAAATTTATTGAAAGAGTGATTGAAAACATAGGTCAAGAAGTGATTTTGATTTCTCCAGACGGCGGAGCACTAAAGAAAATTTATAAGGTTTCTGAATATCTAGGCGGTGTCGAAGTGGTCGAAGCAAGTAAAAGCCGAGATGTGAAAACGGGAAAACTTAAAGATTTTAAAGTTTACACCGATGATTTACAAGGAAAACCTTGTTTAATAGTAGATGATATATGCGACGGAGGTGGCACGTTTATAGGCTTAGCCGAAGCTTTACAAAAAAGAATGCTGGCAAATTATATTTAGCCGTAAGCCACGGAATTTTTAACAAAGGATTCGATCAATTACAAATTTTTGAAAAAATCTTTACAACCAATTCGTTTAGAGATTTTAACGAGGAAAAATTAATAGTAATTGATTTGAATAAAATCAATTCAATACATTATGACAAATAAAAAAGAAAATATATAGCAAACGAAACACTTACAATCCTAGAAAACGGATTTTACATTCACCAGAACGAAAAAATAGAAGTAGCTCTCCTAATTGAGCAATCTATTAACGATACGTTTACCATTTTACCTGCACAATGGGAGGAAATCGAAAAACAAGATATCCTCAAAAACGAAAACAAAACCATCATTGAATTTAAAAATCTATCGACTATTGAGGCTTTAGTTGAAGAGAAGACCAACGGAAAAGTAGGACTTTTAAATTTTGCTTCTGCTAAAAATCCAGGAGGCGGATTTTTAGGTGGTGCTTCAGCACAAGAGGAAAGCCTAGCGCGATCTTCTTCATTGTATGCTTCTTTAACAAAAGACCGCACGATGTATGAATACAATAGAAGCCAAACTACTTTTTTGTATTCTGATTATATGATTTATAGCCCTAATACGATTTTTTGGTTTGATGATGAAGGCACAACGTTACCACAACCTATTATTGCTGATGTAATTACATCGCCTGCGCCAAACAAAGGTGCAATGCTTCATAGGGAAAGAACTAATGAGTTGCCTCAAATTGAAGAAGTCTTTAGCCAACGAATAAAAAAAGTGCTCCACATTGCCAACCAGCAAAAAGTTGATACGCTAATTCTAGGCGCTTGGGGTTGTGGCGTATTTAGAAATGATCCACAAATGGTAGCGGAGCTGTTTAAAAAAGTGATAGATAAAGAATATGCCAATGCTTTTAAACGAATTGTTTTTGCCATTTATGACAGAAGTAAAGAAAAACTAGTACTAAAAGCTTTTGAAGCAGTTTTTGATAAATAAAAATTTAAATATTAGTAGATATGATTTTAGAAGCGGCAATAGGAGATGCCTATGGGGCAGGTTTTGAGTTCAGAGATATAGATTTTATTCAAGAATTTAATAAACTAGAAGAATATCATCCCCACGGTTTATACACGGAGATATATAAAAAATATACAGATGATACTCAAATGGCATTGGCTATTGCCGAATTGCTTTTGGAAGACCTTGACTGGACCGAAGAACGTGTGGCTCAAAAGTTTGTGGAGGTTTTTCATAGAGACAAAAGAAGAGGATATTCGGATAGAGTTTATAATGCACTTGATCGAAGCAAGAATGGAAATGAATTTATGGCAAACTTAACTTTTCAAAGTAGTGGTAATGGTTCGGCGATGCGAGCTTATCCTATTGGGTTTGTAAAAGAAATTCCAACGTTGTTAAAGTTATGCGAAATTCAGGCTAAAACCTCGCATAACACCACAGAAGGAATCCAGTGTGCAAAACGTATAGCTTTGGCAGTTCATTTTTTTAGATATGGTTTAGATGCAAAATACAATTTGATTGATTTTATTAATAAAACTTTGGACGAAAATGAAACGTATGAAATTATCGCACCTATAGATATGCACGGTTATCCTACTACAAAAGCAGTGATTAAACTAGTATCGGAAGCGACTTCAATGTATAATTGTTTACAAGAAGGAATAAACTATGGAGGAGATACAGATACAGTTGCTGCCTTATGTATGGCAATACTAAGTGTAAAAAAAAGTGGAATAAATGATTTACCCTCTTTTTTGTATGAAGAATTGGAAAACGGAAGTTTTGGCAAGGATTATTTAATAAAAATAGATAATCAATTAAAAAACAAATTTTTAAAGGAGTAAAAATGAAATACAGTAGAGATATATTGATCAAAGAAAACAAAAGTTACAAATACCTTTTCTTTTGGGGGCATCAACCCTCAAAGGATGGAAGTATTACAAAAACCTGTTTTAGTCAGTGGTGGGAAAGTTTATTTGAGGTAAATGGAATCACCTATAAAACTGCTGAACATTGGATGATGGCAGAAAAAGCTCGTTTATTTCAAGATATGGAAATGCTCGAAAAAATTATCGCAGCGAGTTCACCCGCACAAGCTAAACAATTCGGACGTGAAGTAAAAGGTTTTACTACTGAGTTATGGAATAAAAAACGTTTTGAAATTGTCGTGGAAGGTAATTACCACAAATTTTCACAAAACGAAGCATTAAAAGAATTTTTGTGCAACACAAACGATAGGATATTAGTCGAAGCAAGTCCAGTGGATAAAATTTGGGGTGTCGGTTTAACAAGTAATGATGAAAAGGCTGAAAATCCTAAGTTATGGAAGGGGTTAAATCTTTTAGGATTTGCATTAATGGAAGTTAGAGATAAGTTGAATGAAAACAACAAATGAATTAGTTAGATTAGGCTTAGCTAAAAAATCAATAACAGGTATAGCAATTGGTGATGCTTTTGGAGATAGTTTTTTTGGGGAATCAGATTTTATTGAAAATGCAATTGGCAATAAAATTATTCCTGAAACAAAATGGGAATTTACAGATGATACCGTGATGGCAATTCCATTATTGAAATCTTTGGAAAAATTTCAGGAAATTAATCAAGATTTTATTGCAAATGAGTTCGCTATCAATTATGAAAAAGATTTTAGGAGAGGATACGGGCCTTCTATGCATCGAAAGCTAAAAGAAATGAAAGAGACCTCAAATTGGTTAAATATTTCAAAGTCTAGTTTCAACGGCGAGGGATCTATGGGTAATGGAGGAGCGATGAGAGTAGCTTTGTTGGGAGCGTATTTTTATGATGATTTTTTTATTCTTTCAGAACAAACAAAAAAATCGTGTGAAATTACTCATTACAATAAAGAAGCTATTGCGGGATCAATTTCGGTGGCTATTGCTTCAGCCTTATGTACACGAATGTCATTAGGTGAAAAAATTGAAAAGAAAGATTGGTTAGCTATTGTTATCGAAAATACACCTGAAAGTGATTTAAAATATAAGCTTAAGAAAATAGAACAATTGCCAGAGAATTATCATATAAAAACAATAGTTGCTACTTTAGGTAATGGTACAAAAATGTTAACACAAGACACGGTTCCTTTTGCAATTTGGAATGTTTATCATTTTATGGATAATTTCGAAAATTGCCTTTGGAGCACAGTTTCAGGTTTGGGTGATAGAGATACAACTTGTGCAATCGCAGGGGGTATAGCTATAATGAATACAGAACTTAACAAAGTAAATCCTGTTTGGTTAAAATCTGTAGAAAATTGGGAGGAAAGTATTTTTTATAAGTGAAAAAGAATTACAAATGAAAACAAAATTAGTACATAGCGCATTATTTGGAGTAGCAGTTGGTGATGCATTAGGTGTTCCAGTAGAATTTAAAGATAGAAACGAATTAGCAAGATTTCCAGTTCAAGGAATGAAAGAATATGGATCACACGGACAACCCGCTGGAACTTGGAGTGATGATAGTTCGTTAACTTTTTGCTTAGCCGATAGTTTGTGTGATGGTTACAATACCAATCAGTTGGCTCAATATTTTGTCAATTGGCGAAATGAACAAATGTGGACACCCCACGGCAGAGTTTTCGATATAGGAATTGCTACTAGTAATGCTATTTATAGAATATCTCAAGGTATTGATCCTATTTTGTGTGGAGGTTTTAATATTGAAGACAATGGTAATGGTTCATTAATGCGAATACTTCCTTTAGTTTTTTATATAAAAGATAAAAGTATAGATGAAATTTATCAAATAACAAAAGAAGTATCTTCCATAACTCACGCGCATTTTCGTTCTGTTTTTGCTTGTTTTATTTATCTTGTTTATGCATTAGAAATTATAAAAGGTTCAGATAAAGAAAAAGCATACACTACTATGCAACTTATAATAGCAGATTTTTTAAAAGAAAAAGATTTCAATAAAAATGAACTTTCTCTTTTTGATCGCATTCTGAAACAGAATATAAGTAGTATAGAAGAAACCAATATCAGTTCATCGGGTTATGTTTTACATAGTTTAGAAGCAAGTTTATGGTGCGTACTTACTTCAAACAGCTATAAAGAAACTGTACTCAAAGCGGTGAATCTTGGCGGAGATACAGACACCACTGGAGCCATAGCAGGAGGTTTAGCAGGATTAATTTATGGTTACGATGCTATTCCAACCGAGTGGATCAATGTCTTGGCAAGAAAAACAGATATTGAAAATTTATGTGAGCGATTGGCTAAAAAATATACAATCGATTAACATCATTAATAACCTTGCAAACTTAGCGTAAACCTTTGCGTCTTAGCGGTTAAAAAATAAAAAAATATGAACTTAACCATACACGGCTATTCCACAGCACTATTTGCAACTTGGTACTTTATCGAGGAACTCGGTATTTTATTTGATGCTGGCGATGGACTAGTTTCTAATTTAATGGGAAAATGCGGAAAAATCAAACACGTATTTATTTCCCACGCAGATCGTGATCATCTCACTGGGTTGTTACAGTATAATCAAATTTATGCTGGACAATCTCCAACAATATATTATCCTAAAGAGGCAAAGTCGTTTCAGTTTTTGGAAACATTTTCAAAAAACTTCGATCCGCACGTAGCAGGAACATATTGGATCCCACTCGAAGCCCATCAAGAAACAAGAGTCAAAGACAAAATTTCGGTTGAACCTATTATAAACGAACACGTTTTTACGCCCAACGGAGAAATAAAAAGTTTTAGTTATAAAATTTGGGAAACCAAAAAGAAACTAAAACCCGATTTTTTAAATTGTTCTTCTACCGAATTAAGAAACCTCCGACAAGAAAAAGGAGAGGCAGCCTTGTTTGAAGAACAAAAATCAGTGGTGTTAGCTTATTCAGGAGATACACCTGTAACAGATTATGAGCGTTTCCATAAAACTAAAATCCTTATTCACGAAGCGACTTTTTTAACAAAAGAAGAAACCGAAACAAAGAATCACAAAAACAGGCATAGCTCTTTGGAAGAAGTGATGCAAATGGTCGCTTCAATAGAAATTGAGCAATTGGTTTTAGGGCATTTTTCATCACGATATGAGCACCAGCAAATCGTGGATGCCATCAAAAAATGGATTGCCTACTACCAAATAAAAATCCCAGTTTTCTTAGTACCCGTAGGTAAAACAAGAAGAGATATTTTAAATGGCGAGTCGGTGAATTAAAGGTAAAAAGCAAGGCATTCGCTTTTAAAATTATTTTGAGATATTTTGAATTGATAACCACAGATACACAGATTTTACCAAAAATAATCTAGTAAATAAATCATAAAATTATCCGCTTTGCGGAAATAAATATCAAAATTTATATTTTATGAGTTATTTTTAATCTGTGCATCTGTGGCAATTTTTTAAATGCGAATGCCGTGGGTAAAAAGGAAAAAATGAGTTTATTTCACAGAGATCCACAAAGAAACTCAAAGACACACAAAAAAATAAAAACTTTGAGAAACTCTGTGTAACCAAAATATAAAAATGAAAACAGCATTACAAAAAGCAGATATAACCAAACTAGTCGTAGATGCCATTGTCAATGCCGCTAATTCCTCCTTATTGGGCGGAGGCGGAGTCGATGGCGCTATTCACAGAGTTGGTGGAACACAAATTTTAGATGAATGTATCCAAATAAGAAACAAACAAGGAGGTTGTAAGGTTGGAGAAGCCGTAATTACCACCGCTGGAAATTTACCATCATACTATGTAATTCACACAGTAGGTCCCGTTTGGAATGGAGATAAAGACGAGAAAAAAACAATTGTTAGCCAGTTGCTATAAAAATTGTTTAGACCTAGCCGAAGCAAACCAACTAAAAACGATTGCTTTTCCTAACATAAGTACAGGAATATACAGATTTCCAAAACAAGAAGCTGCAAAAATCGCTCTAGAAACAGTAAAATCATATTCGTTTGAAAATATAGAAGAAGTGATATTTGTTTGTTTTGATGATGAAAATTATGAGATTTATGAAGAGCTTCTAAATAAAAATGAATTACCATAAAGAAACAGATAAACCAAAAAAATCTGTGAATCTGTGGCATAAAAACTATAAAAATTAAATTGCAATGAACGAAAAAGATATAAAAAACATAAGTAAATTTCTGAGTTATGTCCTTCGACATTCGCCAGAAACCATTAATCTGAATTTAGATGAAAACGGTTGGGCAATCGTTGACGAACTAATTGAAAAAGCCAATAAAAATAGAAACGAATTTCATAAAGAATTGGATTTTGAAATTATTAACCAAGTTGTAGAAACAAACGACAAAAAGCGTTTTGCTTACAATGAAGACAAAACAAAAATTAGAGCTAGTCAAGGCCATTCTATTTCTGTTGATCTAGAACTGAAGCCAGTAGTTCCACCAGATTATTTGTACCACGGCACAGTAGCCAAATTTTTAGAATCCATAAAAACAAACGGAATCCAAAAAATAAGTCGGCAACACGTACATCTAAGCAAAGATCGGGAAACCGCTGTAAAAGTAGGAAGCCGCAGAGGAGCTCCAATAATTTTAAGTATCCATTCCTCACAAATGCATCAGGATGGATTTGTTTTTTATCAATCTGAAAATGGCGTTTGGCTAACCGACGAAGTTCCATCAAAATATATTGAATTTAAGAGCTAAATAAGTTAAATGAAAAAGGTTTAATTTGGGATTATTAAAATAAAAAAATGAGAACATTAGTTATTGGTGATATACACGGCGGACTTCGAGCATTAGTGCAACTGTTAGAAAGAGTCCAACCCCAACCAGAAGATCATCTTATATTTTTGGGAGATTACGTAGATGGCTGGAGCGAATCGGCTCAAACTATCGAATATCTCATACAACTAAGTAAAAATCAAAAATGCACCTTCATTCGTGGTAATCACGATTTGTGGTGTGGCAGATGGCTTAATTTAGGCGCATCGAATCCCGTTTGGGAAGAACACGGCGGGAAAGCAACCATAAAAAGTTACATTACGACAGGATATTTAACATCCAGTGAACATAAAGCGTTCTATGAAAATTTGGAGGATTACCATATAGACAATCAAAACCGATTGTATATACACGCTGGATTTACCTCAATGCACGGAGTCCATAAAGAAGAAAATAGATTAGATTTTTGTTTCGATAGAACACTTTGGGAAATGGCATTAACAATGGATAAAAGAATTGAAAAAGATTCTAAATTGTATCCTAAACGATTATTAGTGTATAACGAAATATACATAGGTCATACCCCTACATTAAATTATGATGTTGAGGTACCTATGCAAGGTTGTAATGTTTGGAACATAGATACAGGTGCAGGTTTTTATGGAAAACTAACTTGTTTAGATGTAAATACTAAAGAATATTGGCAAAGCGATCCAGTGAAAGATTTATACCCTGAGGAAAGAGGAAGGAATTAAATTCGTAAACACTAATTTATATTTAATTTATTGCCACAGATGCACAGATGTTTTTTATCAATCTAATCGATTAAGATTTACATATAGCTGTAATTAAGTAAATAACAAATAAAAAGAATATGGAATATTATCCTTATAAAAACAAAACATACAAAATAATTGGAAAATGTATGGAAGTCCATAATAATTTAGGACCTGGGTTTTTGGAGGTAGTTTATAAAGACGCACTAGAAATTGAATTTATAAAAGCTGGAATTCCTTTTGAAAGAGAAAAAGAATATGAAGTGAATTATCAAGGAACTATTCTAAAACATAAGTTCTATGCAGATTTTGTTGTTTTTGATGAAATAATACTAGAAATAAAAGCTGTGAAAGAATTTTCAGATGCTTTTTACGCACAATGCATCAATTATTTGAAAGTATCAAATAATAAACTGGCATTATTAATCAATTTTGGGCAGTTAAAACTAGAACAAAAAAGAATTATTTTATCATAGTAATACGAATCAACATCTGTGCATCTGTGGCAAAAGAATTATTATAATATTTCATAAAGTAATCATTCACAGCATTAGCAATAAATTTTAAGCATAGGTAACAACATCCGTAAATAAGTCGCAAAAAAAACATTAATAGTAAAACAAAATATATGAATCCATTATTATTAACAGACGGCTACAAAGTAGATCACCGTCGTCAGTACCCAGAAAACACCTCTTTAGTATATTCTAATTGGACACCGCGCAAATCAAGAATTCAAGAAGTGAACGAAATCGTATTCTTCGGGTTACAATATTTTATAAAAAAATACATCATCGAAGATTTTCAAACCAATTTCTTTAATCAGCCCAAAGAAACCGTAGTCGCAAGATATGCCCGTAGGATTAACAACTACTTAGGAGAAAATCAAGTAGGTACAGCACATATCGAAGCACTACACGATTTAGGATACATCCCTATGGTATTCAAAGCCTTGCCAGAAGGCGTAAGTGTACCTATACGAGTACCAATGTTCACGATGTATAATACTCAATCAGAATTCTTTTGGTTGACTAATTATTTCGAAACCCTTTTGTCGGCTGTAGTTTGGTTACCTTGTACTTCGGCCACCATAGCCAAGCAATACCGAAAAGTATTAAGTCGATATGCACAAGAAACTTCTTCTTTACCAGAATTTGTAGATTGGCAAGGACACGATTTCTCTATGCGAGGAATGGGCGGAATCGAATCGGCAGTAATTTCAGGAATGGGACATTTGCTAAGCTTTACAGGAACAGATACTATTCCAGCCATCGATGCTTTAGAAATGTATTACAACGCAAATTCAGATAACGAACTCATAGGAGGTTCAGTAGCCGCTACAGAACATTCTGTAATGTGTATGGGAACAACCGAAGGCGAGTTTGAAACATTCCAACGCTTAATTAAAGAGGTTTACCCAAAAGGAATTGTATCCATTGTTTCAGATACTTGGGACTTATGGAAAGTACTTACCGATTATATGCCAAGATTAAAAGAGACCATTTTAAGTCGGGAAGGAAAAGTCGTGGTACGACCAGATAGTGGCGATCCAGTATTAATACTTTGTGGTAACCCTAACGGGAAAAACGAACAAGAACGAAAAGGAGTGGTTGAATTGTTGTGGGACGTTTTTGGAGGAACTACAAACGAAAAAGGATTCAAAGAACTAGCACCACAAATAGGCGCAATTTACGGAGATAGCATCACCGTTGAAAGAGCCACAAACATTTGCGAACAATTAAAACAAAAAGGATTTGCTTCTACCAATGTCGTATTAGGAATAGGTTCTTATACCTACCAGTACAACACGCGAGATACCTTTGGATTTGCTATGAAAGCCACTTATGGCGAAGTGTCAGGTCAAGGAAGAGAAATTTTTAAAGATCCAGTTACTGACGATGGTACAAAGAAATCAGCAAAAGGATTAATGAAAATAGAAAAAGTAAATGGTAAATATCAATTAATAGATCAAGTCTCTTGGGCAGAAGAGCGACAAGGCGAATTAAAAGAAGTATTCCGTGATGGGAAATTATTGATTGACCAAAGTTTAAGCGAGATTAGAAGCCGAATTAAATAAGAAATATACAGATTTACTCATTTGGTGGTAGATTAAGTACTACCAAATGAGTTATTTCGTAAATCGAAAGCGAATTATTTACACTGATAATAGAATGATTGAAGGAATTACATTTATAGAAAAATTCATAAAAAATCCAAAAACATTATTTACTCCTTTACAAGGTATTGCTTGGGATGAGCGTATGCAAGCTCGTAAAACAGCTAGTTTTGGAATAGCCTATAATTATTCCCAAATAAGTTACCCCGAAATACCCATACCAAATGAATTGCAAGATCTAATTCAAAAAATGACTGCTGTAGTAGGTTTTGAGCCTAATAATTGTTTGATAAATTATTATTTAGATGGAAAATCAAAAATGGGATTTCATTCAGATCAAACAGACATTCTTTTCGAAAATACTGGAATTGGAATCGTATCCTTAGGTGCTGAAAGAATTTTACGTTTTCGCAACATAGCAAATCCAGAAACAATCATTGATTTTGCGTTACCCTCAGGATCATTAATTTATATGACGCAGGAAGTACAAAGTAGATGGGTACACGCTATCCCAAAATCGGATACTGATCAAGGAAGAATGAGTTTAACGTTTAGGAAGATTAAAAGTAATTAAAAATATCAAAAAATAAATTATTTAAAAAACAAGAAGTTAAAAACAAAAAAACATAATTATCCTTCAATAATTACAACACCGATAACTATTAGAGTGATTCCAAATATTGTTCCGAAAAAATTTCCCAATTCATCAGATGGAAAAAAATATCTATTTTTAGGAAAATTTGTATCGTAAAAAATTTTGTTTTTTTTTCCTACATAATCCATCATTCGCGAGGTATTACTTTTTACTTCGTATATAGTACCATCTATATGTTTAAAAGTATAATAACAATCCAAACTATAAGTTAGAGGAAGAATTTCGATATTTTTTCTCTATTCTTGTAAGAATTGCTGTTGTACAAATACCACACCTTTTAATTTTAAATGAATTTATAATCGCAAATAATCTACTGCACCGAAGAAAAATCTACTAATAATCAAAATAAACCCTAGCCACATCTTTATTAAGAATTATTTTTTCTTACAACCTCTTAAATTTTTAGAATAACTTTTTAGACATTAATTTGTCTTTAAAACTTTATTTCTGATAAAACAAATTATGCTCCACATATTCCCAGACTTTGTTGGGTAGCATAGGAATCACGTTATTATTGTTTTTAATGCACTCCCGAATAAAGGTTGAGGATAATTCAATTACAGGAGCGTTCACTTCATGTATTTTAGGATGATTCGTAAACTGCTCATCCATTTTACCTGAGTTCAAACGCGGATATACATAAATATGGTGATTGGCTAATATATACTCATAATTTTTCCACTTGTGTAATGAATTCAAATTGTCTTCACCCATAATCAGTGCGAATTCATGCTGAGGAAATTTTTCCTGTAAATATGCCAATGTATTAACCGTATAGTTTGGCTGTGGCAATTTGAATTCAATATCACTAGCTTTGATTTTTGAAAAATCTTCAGTAGCCAAATGTACCATATGCAAACGCTGGTAGTCGTCTAGCAAGGTGTTTTTTTGTTTATGCGGATTATGAGGTGTAACCACCATCCAGATTTGTTCCAAATCAGAATGCTCCGCCATATGATTAGCGATTATCAAATGCCCAATGTGAATGGGGTTAAATGTCCCGAAGTATAGTCCTATTTTCATTGTTTTAGTGAAAAGTGATTAGTAAAGAGTGATTAGCTTTTAAGTGTTTTAGAAAAAGCATTTATCATTTTTGACTCTTCTTCAATTAGCAATAAAATTTCATTGTATAAATCTATATCAGAAACAAAATCGAGTTCTTTGGCAATAATGAGTTGTGTTTCTAACTCATTTAATGAGCCTCGTGAAATATCAACAAAATAGCTAAAAGACTTGTCAGTATTTCTGCCATAACCCTCAGCAATATTTGAAGGAATTGAAACAGCTGCCCTTTTAATTTGTGATGTTAAAGCATATAATTCTTCTTGTGGAAAAGATTTAACCAATTTATAAACCCTAACAACTAAAACAATTCCTTTTTGCCAAATTAATAAATCTTTATATGAATTTATATTTCCCACTCTACGGACTATTTACCAATTACTTTTCACTAATTACTATTTCGATACAAACCCTTTAACCAACTCATACGCTTCTTGCTTAGCTACATCTAAATCATAATTTTTGATAATTTTATCAAATTGAGGAGCTGTCGCTAATTCTACGTGGGCTTTAGCAATACGCATATTAATTTTATCTTCGCTTTCTGTAGAACGTTCTTTTAAACGACGTTTTAATTCGTCTACACTTGGTGGTTTTACAAAAACGGCCAAGGTCTGCTCAGGGAACTTTTTCTTGATACGTAAACCACCAGCTACGTCAATATCAAAAATTACATTTTTCCCCATTGCCCAAATGCGTTCTACTTCTTTTTTTAAAGTACCATAAAAATTATCACGGTACACTTCTTCCCACTCCACAAAATCTTCTGCTTTGATATGTTTTTTGAAATCTTCAATAGACATAAAATAATAGTCTTTACCATTAACTTCCTCACCACGTGGTGCACGAGTAGCAGCGGAGATCGAGAATTCTAGATTTAATTCATCAATTCCTAATAAGTGTCTTACTATAGTGGTTTTTCCCGACCCTGATGGTGCTGAGAATACGATTAATTTTCCGTTATTGTTCATATTAATAAAAGTGAAAAGTAATTAGTAAAAAGTGAAAAGTCTTTTATTTAGGTGATTTTGAGAATGAATTTATCATTTTTGATTCTTCATTTATTAAATTCAATTCTTTAGTAATAATCAATTATATTTCTAGTTCATATAATGAATCTCTAGGTATATCTATAAAATGACTAAACGATTTATCAGCATTTCTACCATAACCTTCTGTTATATTTGATGGAATTGTAACAACAGCTCTTTTAATCTGTGATATTAAAGCATATAGTTCTTCTTGTGGAAATGTTTTAAGTAATTGATAAATTTTAATAACTAAAACAATTCCTTTTTGCCAAACTAATAAATCTTGATAAGAATTAATATTACCCATTTTCTAAGACCTTTCACTCTTTACTAATTACTTATAATACGTTAAGTACCTGTTCCTTAATTTTTTCCAATTCATCTTTCATCATCACTACCAATTTCTGCATTTCAGAATGGTTAGATTTCGATCCCATCGTGTTGATTTCTCGTCCCATTTCTTGTGTAATGAATCCTAATTTACGACCATTGGCTTCCGTTCCGTTTAGTGTTGCTAAGAAATAATCTAAATGATTGCTTAAACGTACTTTTTCTTCTGTAATATCATATTTTTTCTAAATAGAAAATCAATTCTTGCTCAAATCGATTTTCATCTACCGTAGCTTCTAACTCTTCAAGAGCAGTGCGCAAACGTGTTTTTACGGTTGTGATGCGTTCGCTGTCATAAGCCACGGCATCTTGCATCAGTTGTCGGATATTAGTAATGCGTGTTATAAACTCATTTTCTAATGCTTCTCCCTCATCTTTACGGAATTGGTTAATGGCAACAAGTGCTTCATTAATAGTTTTTTGAATTTCTGTCCATTCAGTTTCATCTATTTCTTCGCGTTCCGTTTTTAAAGCATCAGGCATACGAACTGCCATTTTCATTAACTCTGTAGAATCTGCCTCAGGTAAAATTTCCTTCATTTGAGCTATATAAGCCTTTACGATAGGGGCATTTATTTTAGAAGTGGTCTCCTCCCCCGTTACTTCTAGGTATAATGAAAAATCTACTTTTCCTCTTTCTAAATTTTGAGAAATTTGATTACGAAGTCCTAATTCCATTTCACGATATATAGAGGGCATACGAACATTTAGGTCTAAACCTTTGCTATTTAAGGATTTAATCTCAACGGTGATTTTTTTAGTTGGCAATTGAATACTTGCTTTCCCAAAACCGGTCATTGATTGTATCATAGGTGAAAAAAATAAGGTGTAAAGATACTAAAGTAATTAGTAAATAATGACAAATGACAAGTGCTTTCTTACAAGCAAATTACACTTTACTAATGACTTTTTTTCATGGTAACAAGATAAACTCCAATAAAAATCAAAAATGCTGAACCTATTTTCACCCAACTTAGTTCATCTTTACCCAAACCAATAGCAAAAACAGACGCAAAAAAAGGCTGTAAGTATATAAATACGGCTACTGTTGTAGGTTTTAATTCACGCATAGATAGCAAATTCAACAAATAAGTTAAGAAGGTCGAAAAAATCACTACAAATCCTATTTTTAGATAAGCAAGAGTTGGAATTAACTCCCATTTTATAGCCTGAAATTCATTCCATCCAAAAGGCATAATCATCAAAAAACCGAAAAAATAAATCCATTTAACAAAGGAAAAGGCTTGATACTTATCCATTAATTTCTTGACGATAATGAGATAAAACCCATATGAAATAGCATTTACAAAAACTAAAAAATTACCTAATGTGGCATTAGGTGCATTCTTTAATGATTTTCCATATAAGATTAAGGTAATAGTCCCTGCCAAACCTAAAAGGATACCTATTCCTTTCTTTTTTTCCATTTGTTCTTTCATAATAATAGCAGAAAGAACTAAAACAATCATTGGAGTAGTTACCATCAATACAGCTCCCATAATAGGAGATGTATAACTTAATCCTTTAAAAAAAGTAAGCATATTAAATGCTACTCCAAAAAATGAGGCCGCTATGATACGTGGAAAATCAGCTTTTGCTATTTTTTGATTCTGATCAGGTTGAAGTAATCCTATACCGATTGATGTTAACCAAAACAACAACAAAGAACCTCCAACACGTAAAAAAATAAAACCAAAAGGTTCTATATATTTTGGCATTACATCTTTAGCAATGGTAAAAGTCATCCCATAAATAATAGCTACTAACCATGCAGCTAATAAAGCCCAAGCCCTTTTAGTCATTCTTCAAAAAATTTTGAGCGGCTTCAACTACTTTAGGACTGTTTCCTACAAAAATTTTTCCATCAGCAATAATTACGGGACGTGATAAAAAAGTATAGTGTTCTAAAATATATCGTTTGTAATCTGTTTCTGTTAAAACTTGATTTTTTAACCCCATTTCTTTATACAAAGTGGCTCTTTTACTAAATAGAGCTTCATAACTACCGGCTAATTCTTTCATTTCATCAACCTGCTCTACTGTCATAGGTTCTGTTTTTATATCCTGTAAAACGAAAGTATCTATTTCTGGTAATGATTTAAGGATACGCTGACAAGTACTACAGGTCTTAAGGTGATATATTTTTCTCATACAATCTTTTTCTACAAAATTAAGGAAGTAAATTTTAAAGTAGTCTTATACTATTGAAAATATACAAATTAAGAGAAGGTTTTTATTAAGTTAATTTTTTAAAACTTTATAATGGAATAATTTTATACATTTGATAATCAAATTTATATGCCACGTGGAAAATATATCAGACATCGCTTGTTTTGCTTTGCAATTTGTAAACCAAACCCATAAAAGTATTTTTCTAACAGGAAAAGCAGGTACAGGAAAAACTACTTTACTTAAAGAAATCATTGCTACTTCCCACAAAAACACTGCAGTAGTTGCTCCTACGGGAATTGCAGCACTTAATGCTGGCGGAGTTACTATCCATTCCTTATTTCAACTACCATTTTCTGCATTTATACCTGATTATATATCAGATCATTTACAAAACGAATCCATTCGTTTTGAAAGCAAAACAAGTTTAGGCAAATTATTTAAGATGAGTACTTCAAAAAAACAGGTACTGCGAAATCTTGAATTATTAATTGTAGACGAAGTTTCTATGTTACGTCCTGATGTTTTGGATGCAATGGATTTTATATTACAAAAAGTTCGTAAATCAGATCAAGCATTTGGGGGCGTACAGATACTTTTTATTGGTGATTTATGGCAGTTACCTCCTGTTATAAAACAGGAAGAATGGTTCTTTTTACAGAAATATTATCCAGGTTCATATTTCTTTTATGCAAAAGTTTTACAAGATGTTCCTCCTTTGTATCTGGAATTAGATAAAATTTATAGACAATCAGATAATTTATTTATAGATATCCTTAATAATTTACGAAATAACACAATCACAGCAGCAGATGTGTGTACTTTAAATCAATATGTCCAACCTAATTTTGACATAAAAAAGATCAAGGAACCATTGTTATTACAACTCATAATGCTAAAGCAGACACTATTAATAAAGAAGCCTTAGAAGCTTTAGTTACAGACAGTGTATTATACACCCCTGAAATTGTAGGTAATTTTCCCGAAAAAATGTACCCTTTAGATTCTGTCTTAGAACTAAAAATAGGTGCTCAAATAATGTTTATTAAAAATGATAATACAATTGAAAAACGATATTATAATGGCAAGATAGGAATTATCAAATCACTTTCTAAAGAAGAGGTTTTAGTTGAATTTCCAGAAGAAAACAAAGTAATAGAAGTTGATCTATATACTTGGGAAAATATTCATTACGAAGTTAACACAAACACACAGGAAGTTGAAGAGAAAGTAGAAGGCACTTTTAGCCAATATCCATTAAAATTAGCATGGGCTATTACGGTACATAAAAGTCAAGGGTTAACATTTAAAAAAGCGGTATTAGATGTAGCTTCTGTATTTGCCCCAGGTCAAGCTTATGTAGCTCTTTCTCGGTTAGAAAGTTTAAATGGCTTGACATTATTAAAACCAATTCAATTACAAGGGATTCCTTCGGATCAAGCGATAATTAATTATGCTCAGCATAAAGCCAACAGCACTATTTTACCTACTACATTAGATTTAGAAACTAAGAATTACTTACTTCTAGAAATTATAAAAGCATTTGACTGTCAAAACATAACGCAATTATGGCGTAATTTTTCATTCTCTTTTAAAAATGAATTACCTAATTCTCCAAAATTAAAATATAAAGCTTGGGCAGAAAAAGTATTAGAAAACTTATCAGAACTTTCAGGAACTTCTAAAAAATTTATTTCCCAATTACAGAAAATAGGAAGTCAACCTACAATTGACATTCCTTTTTTAAATGAACGCACTCAAGCTGGATATCAATATTTCTTTGAGCAATATGATAATCAATATAGTGAATTACTATTAAAAATAGTAGAAATTAAACAATTAAAAAAAACAAAAACACTTGTAGATGAATTATTAATTTTAGAAGAAGAATTTCTAAAAACTATTCTAGGATTAAAAAAATGCGTTTGCTACTTAAAAATATGCAAAATGGAATTCCTCTTTCCAAAAAGAGTATGCAATCCGATGAAGTCTTGTATTATAAAATTAATAAAGTAGCTCAACTTTCTGAGCAGTTTAAACAAATTACAGGCTTAATTGATACGGATTATACTCCTAATCTTAATCGTACTGGCAAAACAAAAAAGAAAAAAAAATAATGAGACTAAACAAAACACAATAGAAATAACACTTAATTTATGGAAACAGAACAAATCAATTCATGAAATTGCCAAAGAACGAAAACTCACTAATCAAACCATTTATAATCATTTTTCTAAATTAATTTTAGAAGATCAAATCCAATTATCTGATTTACTCTCATCAGAAAAAATAGAAGAACTGAATAATGCTTTTAAAGAATATCAAAATGAGAGTTTAGGAAGCCTGAAAGAACAATTTGGAGATCAGTTTACATGGGATGAATTAAGACTCTACATAGCCTCTATAAAAAGAATAAAGACCATTTAACAATGTCCTAATTTCTTTAGCAGTATTATAAGAATGAATGCAAAAACGCAAACGTTCTTGACCTGCTGGTACTGTAGGTGATAGTATAGGCTTTACATCAAACCCTGCTTGTTGCAATTGAGTAGCTAAAAATTTAACCCTATCATTTCCCTGTATTATTGCACATTGTATAGCTGATTTACTATAAACAAATAAAGATTTTATTCCTAGCATTTGCTTTTCTTGATTAAAGCAAATAATATTTGATTTTAATTGTTCAACTACAACTGAATGAGCTACTAACATCTTATATGCGGTGTAAATAGTAGCCACAGAGTGTGGAGACAATCCTGTAGTATAGATAAAACTTCGGGTAAAATTAATCATATAATCTTTTAACCTTTGACTTCCTAAAATGGCTGCCCCATGACATCCTAACCCTTTACCAAAGGTCATTATACGAGCAAAAATAAGATCTTGTAAGTTTAATAATTGAATTAATCCTTCTCCATAATCACCAAAAACGCCTAAAGCATGAGCCTCATCTACCACTAAAAGACAGTTGTATTTTTTAGCCAGAACAGCAAGCTCTTCTAAATTAGGAGAATCACCATCCATAGAATAAACAGATTCTATAACAATATAAATATCAACCGCTTCTTCTGTTAATTTTCTTTGATTTTTTTGAATTAATCGTTCTAAATCTTCTAAATCATTATGCTGAAACTTATAGGATTTAGCATTGCTTAATCGAATTCCGTCTCGAATAGAAGCATGACATAATTCATCATACAAAATAACATCTCCTCTTTGTGGAAGGCTTTCAAAAAAACCAACATTAGCATCATAGCCTGAATTAAAAATTAAGGCAGCCTCTGCTTTATGGAAATCAGCTATAAAATCTTCCGTTTCTATATAAAGTAAATGATTCCCTGTTAATAAACGAGATCCTGTTGCACCATTTATTTTAATTTTTTTTCAACTAACAATTGATGAGTTTTATCAAAAAGAGCTTCTGATTTTGAAAAACCTAAATAATCATTTGAAGAGAAATCAATTAGAGAGGATTGATAACTAAGCATTCGTAAAGCATTAGTATCTACACGATGAGTGAGCTTATTGCTTAACTTACTGGGAAATTTGACCATAATTAAAACTCAACTCCTAAACGCTTAACATTTTTAAGATTATCAACATCTATAAAAAGGAAAACCGTTACTATCTTTAATTTTAAACTTATAATCGGCAAAATAAATTTTTTTAATTTGTTCATATTTTGCTTCAACTTCTTCAAACAAAGTTCCAATAGTAATATTATTCAGTTTCCATTTTTTATTAGTAATAGTAACATTTTTAAACTGATTATCTTGCATAATCATAGTTAATCCATCATAAGTAAAGCTAAAAACAGGTGGTTCATTTTTTTCTTGAATTTCTTTATCTAAGGTAATTGCCTTTCCTAAAATAGCTTCTACTTTATCAGGATCTATTTTTGTACAAATATTAATTTTTTTTCCTGTTTTAATATTTGTTAACTGTAAAACACAGTTTGTTTGAGCAATTCCTGAGTTAATCATTAAAGTTAAAAGAGTAAAAAGGAAGTATATTTTTTTCATAGACAATTTATTTAATAGATTATAAAAAACTAAATTAATAAAAAAAAGCCAAACATACTGTTTGGCTTTTTCTCTATCTTACTATTGTTTTAGTCTGCTAAAACAATAATTTTATTATCATTCATTTCAATAGTTCCTGAATTGATAGGCAACCAAAATGTTTGCTCATTAACTTTACTAAATTTATCTTGAAATTCTTTAGCAATTTTAATATTTGAACCTACAATCTTTACATTACCTTTTGCTAATAACGACACGATAGGCGCGTGGTTATTTAACATTTGGAACTCGCCATTAACCCCAGGAACAGCTACCGAAGTAACTTCTCCTTTGAATAATGTAGCTTCTGGTGATACTATTTCTACAATCATAACTTTTAGAGTTATTAGTAAATAGTAAATAGTAAATAGATTAAGGTTAACTAATTACTTTTCACTAATCACTTGTTACTTTTTTTATGCTTCAGCTAACATTTTCTGACCTGCTTCAATTACATCTTCGATGGTACCTTTTAAGTTGAAAGCAGCTTCTGGCAAGTGGTCTAACTCACCATCAATAATCATGTTAAATCCTTTAATAGTGTCTTTAATATCAACTAATACTCCTGGTATACCAGTAAATTGTTCAGCAACGTGGAATGGTTGAGATAAGAAACGTTGTACACGACGAGCTCGTGATACAGCTAATTTATCTTCCTCTGATAATTCTTCCATTCCTAAGATAGCAATAATATCTTGTAATTGCTTATATTTTTGTAAAATTTCTTTTACTCTTTGAGCACAGTTATAATGATCAGCTCCTAATATTTCTGGAGTTAAGATACGAGAAGTAGAATCTAATGGATCTACCGCTGGATAAATACCTAACTCAGCAATTTTACGTGATAATACGGTAGTAGCATCTAAGTGAGCGAAAGTTGTAGCTGGAGCTGGGTCAGTTAAGTCATCCGCAGGTACATAAACTGCCTGTACAGATGTAATTGAACCTTTTTTAGTTGAAGTAATACGTTCCTGCATAGCTCCCATTTCAGTTGCTAGTGTAGGTTGATATCCTACTGCAGATGGCATACGTCCTAATAAAGCAGATACTTCAGAACCCGCTTGTGTAAAACGGAAGATGTTATCTACGAAGAAAAGTACGTCTTTCCCTTGATCTGAACCTGCTCCATCACGGAAATATTCAGCGATAGATAAACCTGACAATGCAACACGTGCACGTGCTCCAGGTGGCTCGTTCATCTGACCGAATACGAAAGTTGCTTTAGAATCTCTCATTCCAGCTTTATCAACTTTAGTCAAATCCCATCCTCCATTTTCCATAGAGTGCATGAAATCGTCACCATATTTGATAATACCAGATTCTAACATCTCACGTAATAAGTCATTTCCTTCACGTGTTCTTTCTCCTACTCCTGCGAATACAGAAAGACCACCGTGACCTTTAGCGATATTATTAATTAACTCCTGAATTAATACTGTTTTACCTACACCTGCACCACCGAATAATCCAATTTTACCTCCTTTTGCATAAGGTTCAATCAAGTCGATTACTTTGATACCTGTAAATAAAACTTCAGAAGATGTTGATAAATCTTCGAATTTAGGAGCTTGTCTATGGATTGGCAACCCATTAGCACCTTCTTTTGGTAAATCACCTAAACCATCAATAGCGTCACCTACAACGTTGAACAAACGACCGTAGATATCACCCCCGATTGGCATTTGAATAGGAGCACCTGTAGCTACAACATCAACACCACGGCTTAAACCGTCAGTAGAGTCCATAGAGATAGTACGCACTGTATTTTCTCCAATGTGTGATTGTACTTCAAGTACTAATTTAGTACCATCTTGATTAGTGATTTCTAATGAATCGTAAATTTTCGGAAGTTCAACTTCTGCAGCATTGAAAACCACGTCTACTACGGGACCAATGATTTGCGCAACTTTTCCTATTACCTTAGACATACTTATGTATTTATTAAATAGCTATTTAGTTATAAAAAACGCTGTGTTTTTTCAGATTGCAAAGATAATTTTAATATTGTGAATTCCAATATAAAAATTTTCTTTTTTTTAAAATATAAATTCTAACCTAAATCATATAAAAAAACCTCCTAATTCAGAAGGAGGTTTTAAGGAAAATCACTTTTAAATTAATTTACATAATTTCCAGCTGGAATACTAACAGGGAATAAAGCTGGTTTTTTTCCTAAATCTATCATTCGTAAAGTAGATTTATATTGTGTATTAATTGCTTCTATCATTTTATTTGCAATAAAACTATATCCTCTAGGACTTGGATGAACTCCATCTAATGAAAAAGCGCCTCCTTTAATAAAACTAGCCCCTAAACTATAATTACCGAAACGCACATCTCCTTTAACTAGTTGATTCATTGCTTGTCTTGCATCAAAAAATGCTAAACCTTTAGATTTAGCTGTATTTTCTATAATTTGATTATAGGCTTCTGTAGCTCTAGCTATTTTAGATGCTTCATCAATTGTTAACACTAAAGCATCTTGTAATGGATATGATATTCCTCTAACTGCAAAATCACTTGGAATTCCTGGTTCTATATTATTAAGAGGATCTATCAAAGCTCCTGTTGATAACAAAATATAATCTCTCCCATCAACATTATTTTTAGCGTGACGTGCTTTACCATAAAGATTGCCTACAAAAGTTGCAGTCTGTAATCCTAAAGCAGGAGTTAAATTATCTCTTATAAGACTTGATAAATCAGCTAGTTCTTCATCTACAATTAATAATGGATTTGATTTTTCAACTGTATTGGAATTATTATCGTCTTCAGAAATCACTTCAAATCTATTTGGCAAATTCAATGCTTTCGTAATTTGATTTATCACTCCAAACAACTGATTTAAAGAGTTAGCCTTACTCTTAGGCAAAGCAGGTATAGGGTTATAAGGCAAGGTTGTAAAAAATGGTAATGTATTTACATTAGGCAAATTAGCAACCACTCCCTTTCTTCCATTTGCAGTTAAAAGATCTATAGCTCCATTAAACGCATTTGAAAAAACAGCTGGATCCGTAATATCATTTGAATTATATGTTCTAGGATCTAAATTTCCTGTTCTATCTACTCCTGTTCCTCCAGAGGTTGCATAGGTTAATACATCATTTCCTCCTATCCATAAAGAAAAGAAAGTAGGTTGTTGCAACAAAGCATCTGACAACATACTGGCTCCTTGAGAAGACGCGAAACGTCTAAAATAAGGATTTCCTTGAGCACTACCATATCCAATAAGACCAATATGGTATGATTTTGCTCCTGGCACTGATATATTATTAAAAGGACCTGAAATTACGGTCGTAGCTTCTGTTGTTTGAGTTCCTTGATTTGAAACTAAATTTATAATAGGCTTACTTGTATCATTACCGAAAAATCCTCTAAAAACTAAACGAGGAGCAAACTGTGTTGGATCAATAGGAAAAGGAGCTCCTCCAAAAAGTAATCCCCCTGTATTATCTGCCATTAATGGTGATTTAAAAACACCTCCTCCAACTGCTGCAAATTGTCTTGCCATTTGCTCTGGATAAGAGTTTAATTGCCCTGCAACAAATAATGAACCATCACTAAAACCAGCTCCGTAAGAATCTCCAATTGCTATGTATTTTGAAAAATTAGCATCTCCTGCTGTTACGGGCACATCTGTTACCACCTCTTCTTCTAAATTAGTCTCACATGCTACAAAAGCACAAGAAGCTAACAAAATCCATTTTATATTTTTAATCATAATCATTCATTTTTCATTAAACATTACGGATTGATCGTCCATGAAATATAATATTGTTTTCCTATCATACCAGCTCCCGGCACTTGAATATAATCTTTTCCAAACAGATTAGTACCTCCAAGCTTTATGATTGATTTAAGAACAGGAATAGCAGTATTAATTTGCGCATCATAAACATAATTTTCTGGAACATACGCATCTATCATGGTTGATTCCCATAAATACTTAGAATTATAACGAGCATTTATATTAAAGCCTAATCCTTTAAATATATTTTCTGCTCCAAAAGATGCTTTTGCGCGATGCTTAGGCGTATTAAATCCAGCTTCAAAATCAGGATCTAAACTATCATCATATTTAAAATCAGAATAATTATAACTTGCACTTAAATTAAATTTACCTATTTTACGACTTGCTCCTACTCCTACTCCTAATGATGTTACTTGTTTTTTAGAGTTTGTATAAACTTGAAATGCACGAATATCTCCATTTTGCAAAGCTGACACAGCGGTTAATAAATTAGTTCTTGCATCACCATAAAGAGGGGTTACTACATTTGAATTACTGATAAAATTATTATATATATTATAGTAAGCATTTAAATCAAATGAAATTTCTTTAAAGATTGAACGATACCCTACCTCAAAAGCTTGTACTTGTTCTGGTTTTACTAATGAAATATCAGCGGCCTTTAGATCCGCAAAATTTAACGATTGTTTGAAGGCAGCAACTGAGGTTGCTGTAAATGATTTAGTATAAGCATCACGTCCAGTTACATTAACTAAATTACCATTTGAGTTTAATTTAATTGTTTCTGAATACCTATCTAAATTATCAGGAGCAGAACCTATTAGTACTAAAGGACCTATATTTAATCCTATGTATTGATCTTGTGTTGTTGGATTGCGAAAACCTGTTTGATAGGAAGCTCTAAAATTATGTTGTTTATCTTTACCAGCAGCGTAGGATATTGATAATCGAGGGGAAATATTTCCATTAAAATTTTGCGATTTATCATAACGCATAGACGCTGTAATTTTTACTCTTTCTTCTAGAACCTTTTTCTGAATTTGTGTATAAATTCCATATTCATCATAAGTAATAGGCTGTCCTATCTTATCTGTAAAAATAGAACCTCTTGAATCCATAGTATATCTACGAGCTGATCCACCAACTTGAATTTCTGCAAATTGGATTAAGTCTTTAAAATTATAATTAAGGTCTGCATGATGAATTCTAGAGCGATCTACCAATTTAGCTCCTGCATTTAAATCTGAATTTGACAACACTTTTGTCAATGCTTGGTTAAAAGCAGCCGTTCCTGGAGTTAGGCGAGGATTACCTCCTGGAGTAAGGGGTATTTCAAAAGGAGTATTATAGTCAGCAAAGGCGCGGGCTCTTTTATCTGCTTGATCCGTTGGCAGTCCTAATAAAACACTTGACATGATAAAAGCTGTACCATAATCTGTAAACCATGCTTTATCTGATTTTGCTTCTCTATTTACATTCCAAGCAGCAAAACCTAAGTTATATGAATTTCCGGCATCCTCTCCTGATCTATAAATACGAGCAAAGAAATTATCTCCTCTGACTTCGACTTTAATTTGATCCATAAAGAAGTCTTTTAAAGCGTAACGATTAGCCCCTTGATATAAAGTATTTCCGATTCCTACTTTATATTGTCCTATAAGCTCAATATTTTTAGCAAACTTAGAATCTGAATTAGCCCAAGGACGCAAATGAATTGAAGCATCAAATTTAGCACTATTTATTTTACCATCTGACAATTCTTTTTCCGCATATCCTGTACGACTTACTTGTCCTACATTAGGAATAAATGTACTGACTTCATCTCCATAAGTATTTAGTCCATCATAGTTTCTGTTCACTTGATGACCAATTCCTCCTGGTGTCAAACTACGTCTATCATCTGCCATCCATTCAGTTGCTTCCATATAAGAAAAGTTTGCTTTAGCGGCCAAATAATCTGTAAACTTTTTAGCAGCTCTAACACCAAGGTCGAAATAATTATTTGTACCTGCTACATCTTGAGTTGTTTGACCGTATTTAAAATAAGTCGAAAGCCCTTCTTTTGTAAAAGGACTACGGCTGGTCATAAACATAATTCCATTAAAGGCATTAGCTCCGTAAAGGGCTGATGAAGCTCCTGGTAAAATTTCTACACTCGCAACATCTAAATCTGAAATACCTAATAGATTTCCTACAGCAAAATTTAATGCTGGAGATGCGTTATCCATACCATCTACTAACTGCATAAATCGAGTATTTCCAATAGTAGCAAAACCACGGGTATTAACTGACTTAAAATTAAAACTAGAAGTATTAAAATGAACATCTTTTAAATTTTCCAAACCTTCGTAAAAAGAGGGAGCGGTTGTATTTTTTACTTCTCTCAACCCCATCCTTTCAATAGTTACGGGAGATTCGATAATTTTCTCTGGAGCGCGTGATGCTGAAACGACTATTTCATTTAAAGAAGTAGATTGTTCAACTAGAACAACTTCTATTTTCTGATCCTTTGAACTAACAGTCAAAGTTTTACTAGAATATCCCATCATGGAAACTTCTAAGGTAAGGGGAATTTGTGTATTCGTTTTTAATGTAAACTTTCCATCAAATCCAGACGATGCTCCCGAGGTAGATCCTACAATTTTTACATTTGCACCTGGTATAGGCTGATTTTTATCATCAGTCACAGTTCCTGATATTGTATTTTGCGCAAAGGTTAGGACGCTAAAAAACAATGTTAAAATAGAAAAATAGACTCTCATTCGTTGAACGTTTTTGATTGGGTTTATAGGTAGCAAAGTACAATATTTTTTTTAAAAATTAAACAAAACATAAAAAAAGTATAATTTTTCATTAACCTAAGTAAAGAGCTCCGGTTATCTAAAAACACAAAATTAGCTTTATGTTTTATTTTCTGTTTTTTTATACTTTGACTTATAAAAAACATTTATTATACAAATAAAACCATTACTTTTAATACAGTTTACTTAGTAAATATTTATATTGATCTATCCCTAAGATCCTTAAATTTGTAGCCTAATAAATTTTTGTAATCACCTTCTTTAAAAAAATAAAATGCTTTATCCTTCTATATTAAAAAAACTAGAATCCTATTGTGCTTATCAAGAAAGATCACATAAGGAAATCAAACTTAAATTAAAATCATTAAAAATAGAGGAGGAATTAATCGAAGAATATATTGTTTATCTAATTGAGCATAATTATTTAAATGAAGAACGTTTTGCCTATGCTTTTGCCAGAGGTAAACACAACTATAAAAAATGGGGTAAAATGCGAATTACTAATGAACTTAAGTTACATGGAGTATCTAGTTACAATATTAAAGGTGCTCTTAATGAGATAAAAGAAGAAGATTATCTATACAACTTTAATGAATTAGCCGAAAAAGAATGGAATAACATTAAGGAATCTCATCTTCAAAAAAAGAAACGAAAAGTAAGTGATTTCCTTTTTAGGAAGGGCTATGAATCTTATTTAATTTTAGATAAAATAGAAGAACTGTCTGCTTCATACTGACAATAAAATGCTTACTGCATTTCCTCCAAATCCTACTGCATTAACTAATACTTTTTTGATAGCTTTAGGTTTATTAGGAATATTTAAATAAGGAATTCCTATAAAATACTGTACTTGCATCATTAAAATAGCCATTTCTACACTTAATAAACCAGAAGTTCCAAAAAGTATGCCCTAATTTCCATTTGTTCGTTGTCAAGAGAGGCTGTTTATCTTTAAATATTTTTTGTATTGCTTTATATTCTGATAAATCGCCTTTAATTGTTCCTGGAGCGTGCATAACAACCACATCAACAGAATCTAAAGAAGTATTAGCTAAAGCCATTTGCATTGATTTTTGAAAGCATAATGCTTCTTCTGAAATGGATATATTGTGTTGCAACTCATCTGTAGCAAACCCTACTCCTTCAATATAGGCTAGCGCGTGAGCAGCTTCATCTGTATCTAAACAAATGGAAATAGCTCCTTCCCCTAACACCATGGTATTTTTAACTTTCTGTAAATCAAGTGCACGACATGGATATTCTTGATTTTGTTTAGCATATATTTTAAGTGCATTCATTTGTGCAAGAGTAAAATTTGTTAAAGGAGCCTCACTTGCTCCTATAAGAAACTTATCCATCATTCCTGCTTGTAACCAAGCTACTCCATTTAATAAAGAATGCAATCCTGTAGAACAAGTTATAGAATGCGAAATAGCTAAACCTTTGTTTTTTAAATCATGTGCTACCCAAGAAGATATATTCCCTAAAGTTGTTGTAGGTGAGGCTAATGTAGCTGTTTTTCCTGTTTCTAAAAAATCTTTATGATAATATTCAAAAAGCTGAGTTGCTCCTCTAGAGGAGCCTATATTTATTCCAAAATCATTACCTTTAACCCAACCAGCCTGTTTTACAGCATTACGAGAAGTTAAAATTGCCATTAAAACGGTTTGATCTAATCCTTTATATTTCAAATCCGATTGGCGCAAAACTTCTAATTCAGTTTTACAGTTTAAGGGGATTTTTGCTACATATTCTTCTTGATTATTAAATTTTTCAGTCGTAATACAACTAGAATCTAATAAATAATTATTCCAAATTTGTTCTGATTGATCACCTAAAGCAGAAATAGAAGCTAAAGAAGTAATGGCTATTTTTTGTTTCAAGGCATATAAAATTTGGGCAAAGTTCGCAAAGTTTTTAAAAAAACGCTAAAAAACTTCTTATTTTGATATAAGTATTTTTTATCTATCTTTTAGACAAATTAAATCTTGGCTTTAGTATTAACTCTTAGCTAGCTCTCTAAATAATTCAACCATTAGTTTTTCTTTCACCTTACATTGATTTTGTAAATAAAATTACTACAATGTTATTTACTGGAGCTGACCCTTTATGAGAGTAGTCCATAATATCCTCTGTTTTTTGTGCTTGATAAACATAATGTTGACCAAAAAATGAATGAGGAATACCTAGACCATGTAGTGTTTCATGCGCTATTGTTTTGTCATCGTGAGTAGAAAACATTATACCATAATTTGAATTTATTCCAGAGTAGCCATTTACACCACCGTCAATGATTTCATTTTCTGTAGTATTATCTATTTTGAAATTTATTTGAGTATTTTCTAAGAAAAATAATTTGAAATGATTATTGTAATTATTTCTATAATCTCTATTAAAAGTATCTAAAAGTATCCTGTCTACAGGAGTTTTTTGTAATATATTAGGGGGAGTTCTAGTTGTTTCAACTCTACATAAAAAATTAAAATCCCAATTATTAAGGTTATGTTGAGGGTTACTTAAATCAATTTTAATTTCATCATTACGTCCGTTTACTCCAATATGTTTAGTTACTATATTCAAATTAATCAATGCTTGTTTTGCAATCAATCTTAGTAGGTCTAAAGATGCTTTATTGCCAGTTCCTGCTGATGTCTTTACTCTAATAATAACTACATTTTTAGTTATTTTTTTACTAGGCGCAATTACTTTTAGCACACCCGCTAATGATTTTACTTCGTTACCCGCAGCGTCATTACTAATAGCATATACTTCTACTGTTTTATCAGCTTGAAATTCGGTCTTACAAGTTAGTTCGATTTCTATTTTCTCATTTATATCTTTCTCTTCGATTGTCGGCTTATCAATTTCAATGTAGGGATTGTTACTGTCTAAAAGCACTCCATTTGCTTCAAATAGTATTTTCTTCGGTTTTACGGCTTTCCCATTTTGATAATCAAATTGTAAATACAATTGTAACTCAGCTTTTCCTGTTTCGATAAACTTTTTAGGCTTATTAGGGTCTCTCTGTTGGGCGAACAAAGCGATTACAGGTTTGTAATATTCTTTAGTTTGTAGTACCCCTTTATCATCAGTAAGCTGAAAATACTCTATACCGTATAAACGTTTTAGCTGTTGTAGCCTATTGTGTTGCGCAAAGGCAGCAGATTGAGGGTCTCTCTCAAAATTTACTGACCAACTATTATCATCAGTAAAAATTGTTGTGGCAGGATCAGTTATAGGCAGACTATAATATTGTCCTACGATAGTATTGTAATCTACATCGCCTTTTATACCAGTATCTCCTAATCGGAACCAATCAAAACCAAATTCTCCTTTCCAACCATTCTTTGGTCTAAACTGGACTATGCATTTAGCAGGTAAGGTAATATTAGCCTGAATTACAGGGGGGCTCTCTGGTTCACCATATACTGTACCTCCTTCTGCATTCATAATGATTTTACCATTTGAGTGAAACTCTATCCCTTTTTTTGCAAATATTCTATACGTACCACCAGTAATCTTGATTAAATTACCGCCTACAATTCTTGTTCTTGACATAATTAATGGGTATTGTTTTTTTCTGCTGCATTCTTTTTTAATTCAGCAGGTGTGTGTAATTCTGTATCTTTTTGGCTCTGAGTTATTACTTTTCCACCAACTATTTCATTTCTTTCATTTTTAGATTCAGTATTCACATCTCCTTCAATGACTTCCGTTAAACTCCCCCTTACATTACTTATCATATCAAGTAAAACGACTGTGTTTTTTGTTCCGCCTATGGTTTCCGTTTTATTCATTCCAGTACTTTCTGATACATTCATTCCCACATTAGTAATCATGTTTTGCGACACATTTATAAGCATATTTTTACAATTAAAGGACATGGTTTCAGGTGCTGTAATGGTAATATTGCTCCCCACAGTATCAAACTGAATGGTATTGCCAGATTGGTCTGTAATTATAATACTTTCATCTTCTGTAAATTTTAATATGTGACCACTGCGAGTATGAATTGTTTTTATATCATTTCCTGGGGTGTGGTACCCGCTGGTTTCGCTTCCGTTGTAATGAGTCCCTAATACAAACGGTTTTTCGGCATTGCCGTTTTCAAATCCTACAAGGACTTCTTCGCCTATTTCAGGGATGAAATGAAAGCCTTTGCCAGCTCCTGAGTGGGGTTGTATCAAGCGAATCCACGGGTTTTTTTGATTCTTTTTTTCTTGCCAAGGAAATTGTACGCGTACTCTACCCATTCTTATAGGGTTGTTGTTATCTACTACGCGTGCGGTTTGTTCTTCGCAGTTAGAATGGATGTTGTCGTCAAAATAAGGTGGGGTCCACATATCAGGGATTCCTACAAATTCGTTGTAATAATCCTTTCCGTTATGAAAATGGTTGATTTCTATGATGCGGTAGGTTTCCATGGGTCTGTCGTTAATGTCAATCAGCTTGGTTAGAACGCCTTGTTTAAGTTCGGGATCTTTGCTTTTGCCTTTTACGATCATCAGGTTTTCTCTGTGTTCTTTTTGTTTTCGTACGGCCTCTTGTAGTTCTCTGTCTGTTTTATTATTAATACCCGTTGGGTTGTAGTGTTTATTGGGTTTTTTATGGAATACGTCTTTTGAGGCGTTTATTGCGGTTACTTGGTAGGGGTTGAATTTGTTTTGTAATTGGGCTGAGGCGCTATCTCTTTGTAGGGTGCTGCCTGATTCTACATCGTAGGAGGTGTAGGTAAATTGCTGGGGTTTTACAGATATTTCAAAGGATGCGTGTACTAGGTCTGCCCCTTCTTCTAGTTGGATGATTTTAGGGCCTACTTTGTTGCCTAATACTAGGCTTTGTCCGTTGTAATAGAGGTATTCGCCATAGCGTATGGCCAGTTGTTTTAAAAATTGGTAATCTGTTTGATTGTATTGTACGGTGTAGGGCAACACGTGTTGGGTGTTGTTATTTTGGGTAATGAGGTTGAGTGTCTTGGGGTAATCTGTTGCTATTTGTTGGGCTATTTCTCCTAGGGTTTTGTTTTCAAAGCTTTGGGATTCAAGGCCTTGTTCTAGCATGATCGTTGGGGCGTGTCCTGTTATGTAAAGTCTGCCGTAACCGTCTTTTTTTAAGAGGTTTAGGTGGGTTATAATTCCTGTAAAGGTTTGTTTTATTTCCCCAAATCGGTGTAAGTGGATCTGTAGGGTTTTGCCTAGATAGCTTTTAGAATTTTCCATGATGTACGCCTCTTCGTTGTCTAGAGAATCAGCACGGGTATCTAGGGTAAAGCTGTCGTGGTCGTTAGTCTTTTGATGGAATGCTAGGTTAAAATGGGATTTTTCTAAAAAGTCTTTGCCTTCTATACTTAGGGTGCAGTACACTAAGAAATCAGATTTGTCTGTTAGGTAGTCTTTAAAGGTGCGTAATTTAGCGTATTTGGCTAGGTCATCTGGGTGGTTGAGCCTTCCATAATCACTGTTGTAATTTTCCATAGTTAGTTAGCTTGTTTAGTTCTTGTTTTTTTTATTTAAAAACAGTGTTTATTATAACACAACGCATTGTTTTATTTTACAGTAACTTAAAAATACAATATTTTGTATTAAAACCAAGATTGGTTAATGGGTTTGTTTAGGGGTTTAATAAAATTAATTCAAAACGTTAAACCTCGCATATAAGTGTTGGGAATTTATTATTGTTAAAATAGCTTTGAATCGAAAAAAAACACTCCATTTTTTGTCTTCAATGGAGTAAAACTAGAACTACGGAAAAAATTGCGGTTCATATTCCTCTTTTGTTCTGCATTGCAAAGTCTGTTGTCTAATTTGGGTTCAGTCTATTGATGGGGCAATGTTTTTGTATGCTTACTGAATTTTTTGTGTGGAAATTTTTTTTACAAAAAAAACTACACAAAGTTGTGTGGAAAAAAAATTTTCAAAAAAAACTACACAACTTTGTGCGGAAAAAATATTTTAAAAAAAATCCACACAACTTTGTAGATACTCCAAATAGAGGCTGTCCTAAAAGTAAAAAATCAACACACAGTTTGTCTCTCCAACGGAAGGAGGAGTTTCATAATCAGTATTATGTGATTTGGCCTGTTCGAGCGGAACTCTCGGGTCTCCCTTTGATCGACTAGAGCAAAGCGACTGGACGAAGTCAAATGACAAGATTGCGGACTTTTAGGACAGCCTCGTTTAGATCCACAGTTTTTGATTTTTTTTCTTGCCAAGGAAATTGTACGCGTACTCTACCCATTCTTATAGGGTTGTTGTGATCTACTACATATGCGATTTGTTCTTGGCGGTTAGGATAGATGTTGTCGTCAAAATAAGGTGGATCCAGATATCAGGGATTTCTACAAATTAGCTGTAATAATCGTTTCCGTTATGAAAATGGTTGATTTCTATGGTTAATTAGTTTATTCTTTCCATTTTTTTTCGTGAGTGGCATCATTCAGTGTAAAGCGTTTAGCCATGAGTCGCATTGCAATTTGTAGGGGCTCGTCGCTTTTAGCATCAAAATGTTCTGAAAAAGAAACGCAATAGGCTTTTTCAAAGCTTAATTCTTGTAATTTGCTCATGGCATCTCTTCGAAAGAATATGATGGTTCCATTTTTAGTTTGGCTATGATCAAGCATCCATTGAAGTAAGTTTGATTTTCCATTGCTTTCTATTCGAATGCTGATTTCTCCTCCTTGAGGCATACCTTCTGGTTTTCCTGTGGCATCTATTTCTTGTGTAAAATGATAATCACAACTTAAGATATTATAAATATTGCCGTCTAGTTCTAATTTTGCTAAAAATGACATAGGTTAATTTTTTATGATGTTGTTATTTAAAATAAAAAAAGAGGCTGTCTAAAAAGTCCGCAATTTTGCCATTTAAGATCGTTTAGCTGTTTTGCTTTAGTTGACCAAGGGAAACTCAAGGGCTACGTTTAAGTAAACGAAGCAAATCGCATAATAGAGATATGGAACTTTTCTTGGGTTTGCATGACAAAAGGTGCGTTTGTTTTACTTCTCGGACACCCTCTTTTTGTTTACTTAGTTAATTATACCCACTCGTTTTCGTAAGCACCGTTTCCTAATTCAATTTTTTTAGCTGAAATAGTGAAGGTTTCAGTTAGAGGGTTTACGCCTGTAGAATCAAAGTTTTCTCTGAATTTTACTACATATGCTTCTGAAAATTTTAATTCTTTTAAAACAGCATCGCTATCTCTTTTGAAGAATTTTACGCTACCGTCTTTTCTTTCAAAAGAATTGGTCATCCACTCAAAGAAAGAAGTGTCTGCTGTTCCTTCAATAGTTAATTCAATTTTACCACCTCTAGTAACGGTAGAGGGTCTACCTGTTGCATCAGTTTCTTGAAATAAACCATAATTTACGTTTAGTACAGTGTACTCTTTTCCAGCTACTGATAGTTTTGATTTAAATGACATAATATAAAAATTTAAAAAAATTACATAACAATAGTATGTCCATAAGGTGTATGGAGGTGTATTAAAAAAAATAATTTTGGAATGAATCAGGGGATATCCCTTTTTTAATTCTTTAAAAGTGAAGTGTCATAGCCTATTTATTTTTGAATAATAACAACCAATTATGGAAATACAACTAAATCAAATATAAAACACATTTTCAATAAAAACAAATGTTTTGTTAAAAAAAATACTTGTAAGTTTTTTTTTAAAAAGGATACAACAAAAAATAGAAATAATAAAAAGCCCTAAAACATAAGTTTTAGGGCTTTGAGCGGAAGACGAGGCTCGAACTCGCGACAACCAGCTTGGAAGGCTGGAGCTCTACCAACTGAGCTACTTCCGCATTGCGAGTGCAAATATAAACACTTTTTCTTGATATTACCAAATTTTAAATGTTTTTTTTAACAATAAAGATAAGGTAAAAAAAAGCCCTAAAACGTATGTTTTAGGGCTTTGAGCGGAAGACGAGGCTCGAACTCGCGACAACCAGCTTGGAAGGCTGGAGCTCTACCAACTGAGCTACTTCCGCATTGCGAGTGCAAATATAAGCACTTTTTATTAATATTACCAAACGTATAAAGATATTTTTTTAAAAAAATTAAGGTGTTTTTTTTAAAAACTAACTATCAAGATTATCCGAGTTTATTTTAAACGTTTAATTTGTCATCCCGAAGTAAGGATAAATCTTAGTTATTATAAAATAAACTATTTATTCCTATCTTTTTCAGAAATTTTAAATACTCCTTCCATCGGAATGACAAGCTTATAAACTTTATTGAACAATATTTATTTTGTCTTCTTAATGTATTGGGTTAAAATAACAATATATTGTCCTTCAACTCTTCCTTCTATTTGTTCAGGATTATCCCAAACTAACTTAATATTATGTACAGCAGCTCCTCTTTTAGCTATAAAATTCGCTCCTTTTACATCTAAATCTTTAATTAAAACAACTGAATCACCGTCTTGAAGTACATTTCCATTAGAATCTTTATGTACTATTTTGTCTTCTTGTACTCCTTCTCCTGTTGCTTTTGCCCATTCTAATGATTCATCATCTAGGTACATCATATCCACTAGATCTGTTTTATTTAAACGGGTAAGCATACGCCAAGATACAATTTGCACTGGTAAATGCTCATTCCACATAGAATCAGATAAGCAATGCCAATGATTTGCATCTGTTAATTCAGAATTATTAATTTGTTCTATACAGGTTTTACATGCTAGTATTGAATCTTCTAAGCTTTCTATTGTTCTAGGTGCTACTGTATAAACTTGTAAATCATGTTCAGTTCCACAAAGTTCGCATTTTGAGTTACTACGATCCTTTAGTTTTTTTTCAATAACACTCATTACAGATTAAAAACAGCACTTAAATTAACATAGAATTGATTGTTTAAACGATCAAAACCTACTGGATCTTTTGTGTACTTAGCAAAAGGAACCCCTGTTTCTACTTGTAAACCAAATCCTTCTGAAAAGAAATAACGAGCTCCTAAGTGTCCTCCAAAATTTCTTAAACCTAAGTCTAAACCTGGATACACATCTAACTGTTCAGGTAATGTTAATACTTTTCCAATATTTGCATTAAATCTAGCTTTAAGATCTGCTCTATCTAAAAAGTCATAACTATCACCTTCAATTGGTTTTACGTCTAACAAATAATTTGCTACAACACCTACTGAAATATTTTCTCCTAATCCAAAATCTGTTCCTACATTTAATCCAGTTCCTCCTGATTGCAAATTAGCACCAACATGAAACTTTGTATCTCCTTTACCCTTATAAGCTTCTTGAGCCTGTGACATGAATCCTATTAGAGTTGCTACTAAAACAAAAACTTTTTTCATAATTATTTTTTTAGCAAAGATATAAACTTGTATTTAATTTCTACCTTTTTCATTTGGGTAGAGTGTACAGATAGGATCACTTTGCCAAAATTGCTTTGTTTCAATATTTAAAATCGTAATACAACCACTAAAAGCGGCTCCTGTATCTAGATTCCAAACATTAGCTCTTTTTATAGGAGTGGTTACGCCTAAATTTGTAACAGGAGTGTGTCCTATAAAAATTTCTTGATACAGAGCTAAACGCTTAGGATAAAAAGGACTATCAACACTTATGGAAGGATCTAAACACAAAGCCATTTCCCACAGTGTTCTATCCCAATAGAGTAATCTTGGATAATATTCGTGTGTTACTCCTTTTAAATTTGTAAACCCAGCATGAACAAAAAGTCTATTTTGATTATCTATATAATAGTCTTTTAAACTAGATAAAAACTCAATATGCTTATCCTTAATTTCTTTACTTATATTTTTATAAGCTTCAATTGTTGATTGTCCTCCACTTTGGTACCACAACACATTTTCTTCCTGATTTTTTAACCAATCTAAGAGTAACTCATCATGATTACCTCTTATATAAATACAATTATAATGGTTATTCAGATCTATTAAAAGATCTAAAACCTGTGGACTCTCACTCCAACCATCTACATAGTCACCTAAAAAAATAATAGTATCACCTGATTTTAAAGGCGTTACAGCTATCAACTGCAATAATCCTTTATAAGCTCCATGAATATCTCCTATAATATAAATCGCCATAAATGTTAAAATATTTAACAAAATATACGGAAAACCCGTAATACATTCGAAAAAAAAACAATTAATTTCACAAACTAATTAACAAACTTAAAATCAAGTAATTATGAAAAAGTTCTATTTATTTTCAGGCATGTTTTTATTATTTATTTCTCCTATAACTTGTACAGAAAATGCAGACGGATCTTATTCTATAGACCCTACCGCTAGAATGACTGAAGAACAAAGCAGCCTTCTTAATCAATCTAACTATACTTTAGAGTATCAAGCAGACGGTGAACCTATACTTAAACCTACAAAACCACAACAATAACAATACGCTCTTTATTTTTAAAGGAACTTTTTAACTATCCGTAAAAATCTATACTAAAAATTCCTCTAAAATAATAACTCTATTTAAACTCAAAATAATAAATTATGAAAAAGTTATATTTATTTTCGGGTATGTTTTTATTATTCATTTCCCCTATAACTTGTACTGAAAATGGAGATGGATCTTATTCTATAGACCCTACCGCTAAAATGACTGAAGAAGAAAATACACTTCTTAATCGATCTAATTACAGTTTAGAATATGACATGGATGGAGAACCTATAATTAGACCTAGAAAACCAGAATAAAAACAACACAAATATATTCGTCTTTCTATAAATCTAAACAACTACAGAACTCATTTCAATTAATTTATCACAATGTACTAATTTTTTTAAAATTATAAGTAACCTTCAAATGTTTTGCCATCATTTTAAAAATATATGAATAAAGTTTTTCTTAATTTTGGTAAAAAAAACTTGAACAAGTACCTTATAATAATTTTCTTAATTTTTTCTTCGCTCTTTTCTTGTAAAAAGAAATAGAGATGAGTGATGATATAAAAATCGAGAAATATTTAGACAGTGCGAATAACCCTAATTATTCGGCAAAAGATAAAGAAAAACACATTCGCATCATTGAAAATGAGCTCCAAAAAAGTACACATAATACTTCCAGCCTAAGAGAACGCTATTTCAAACTGGCTGGAAGGTATTATAATCTTAATGATTCAGAAAACTACCTTCGTATTTCAAGACTAGCTTTTAAACTTTCTAAACAAGCTAAAGATTCCACAAATATTGCAAAAGGATACCATTATATAGGAGATTATTTTTATTTAAAATACAAAAACGATAGTGCTTATTACTATTTTACTAAATCTGAAAAAAATTACGAGACTCTTAAAAAGACAAAAGAATTAATTCGTGTAAAGTTTTCAAAAGCAGATATTTTACTCTATGAAAAAGATTTTTCAGGCGCAGAAGTTGAATTTATCAAAGTATTAAAAATTGCAAAAAAAATTAACGATACTAGACTTGTTTACGATTCTTACTTAAATCTGGGTAATGTTCTTATAGGTTTAAATAGTCCTGATGAAGCGATAACCTATTACAATAAAGCCTTATCAACAACCAGTTTATTAACAAAAGATCCACAATACCAATCATTAAAAGCACAGGTTTATAACTTTTTAGGAAAAGCTTATGCAAAAAAGAAAGCGTATCATGAAGCAATTGTTCAATACGAAGAAGGTTTATTTTTTACAGATCCCGAAAAAATTAGTTCTTATACCTACTCATCGTTGATTAGCAATAAGGCATACGCAGAAATGCAGTTAGATAATTTAGAAATAGCTGAAGAAAAATTTTACGAATCGTTAGCAATTCGAAAAAAAGACAACAATATACCTGGAATTGTACTTTCAAATATATATTTAGGAGAGCTTTATTTGTATAAAAAAGATATTCCAAAAGCTATCAGTTTTTTAAAAAATGCGAAACAAATTGCTTCTAAAAATAAAATTCTTGAAGAAGAACTAAGGGCACTTAGGCTTCTTTGCAAAATTGACAAGAAAAACAGATATGATTTATACGAAGAGTACATTAATTTAAATGATAGTATACAAACTGCTGAATTTAATAAACGAAATAGTTTTGCAAGAATTGAATATGAGACAGATGAAATTTTAAGCGAAAAAAAATTATTCAAGAAGAAAAAGATCAGATTTCTTCTCAAAGATGGCTAATTTTATTTGGTAGTACAGGTATGATTATACTTTTAATTTTGTTATACAACAATAAAAGTCAACATAGTAAAAATAAGCAACTCCAATTTGAACGAGAACAGCAAGAAAGCAACGAGCAGATTTATAAATTAATGCTTCAACAACAACACCTAATAAATGACACTAGACAACAAGAAAAAAAGAGAATATCACAAGAGCTACACGATGGAGTAATGAGTAAGCTAACAAGTACTCGTTTAAATTTGTTTATATTATCTAAAAGACAGGATACCGAAACGATTCAAAAATGTTTAAAATATATTGACAATATTCAAAACATAGAAAAAGAATTACGCAATATTTCACATGATTTAAACCAAGATACCTTCTTAGAAAAAGAAAGTTTTAAATTAATTATTCAAAATTTATTTGAGGACTATTGTAATGCAATTAACATAGAATATATACTAGAAATAGATTCTAATATTGTTTGGGAAGCTATTGAAGCATCTGTAAAAATAGACATTTATAGAATTTTGCAAGAATCTCTTCAAAATACGTATAAATATTCTCATGCAACATTAGTAATTTTATCAATCAAAAAAGTACTAGATCGATTAATAATAGATATAGAGGACAATGGAGTTGGTTTTGACATAAACAAAGTAAAAGAAGGAATAGGTATTAAGAATATTAATTCGAGAGCCAAATCAATGAATGGGGAGGTAAAATTTTATTCAACTGTTAACAAAGGAACTCATATTAATCTATCATTGCCATACTAACAAAATTAACTTTAAATAACATGGACATTAGAATACTTATTGTAGATGATCATCCTTCTATGATTGAAGGTTATAAAGTAATTCTTTCATACAACGATTTTGGATACAATATAAACACTACGGCTGCTTATAATTGTGAGAGTGCTTTAAAAATTATAGAATCAAATGCTCATTTTGACGTTGCTTTTTTAGACCATAACTTACCAGCATATAAAGAAGGTCACATAGAAAACGGGATAGATCTAGCTAAAATAATTAGAAAGCACAGACCCAATACAAAAATAGTTTTCCTTACTTCTCATTCTGAATCTATTATTTTGTTAGACATGATAAAAAGAGTAAACCCAGATGGAATATTAGTAAAAAGTGATTTTACAGCTGATGAGTTATTAATAGCTTTTGACAAAATAATAAAAGGAGAAAATTATAGAAGTCTTACGGTAGATCATAATGTAAAAGAATTATTGTCAAATAAGGCTTATTTAGACGAAACAAACCGTCAGATCATATCATTACTTTCTAAAGGTATTAAAACAAAGAATATTCCAAATTATCTAAATCTTTCTATGAGTTCAATTGAAAAAAGGAAAGCAAATATTAAAAAGTTTTTAGATATAGAAATAGGGAGCGATGAGGATATTGTAAGGGCAGCAAGAAAAGCAGGAGTTATTTAAACTCCTGCTTATTTATTTGTTCATTAAATTTAATTAATAACCTTTTCACCTTATCATTAATTTCATGAAAATCTAAACGGTCTTTAGTTTGATACATTAGCATCATTATGTATTTTTTTTCAGAAATTGGTTGCAAAAACTCTTGTTTATTCAAGCGATATACTTCTCTTAATACACGCTTATAATAATTTCTATCTACAGCTTTTTTAAAATATCTTTTGGAAACAGATACTCCTATCTGCAGACTTGTATTAGTATTTTTTAATTCAGATACCTCAACAAAAACTAAACGCAAAGGATATTTTGAAACGGATTTTCCATTTGTAAATAAATAGTCAATGAGTGTTCTACTCTTTAATTTTTCGTAATTAGGATAATTCTGCTTCATCCGAACAAAGATAAAAAGTATATTAAAAGAGCGCATAACTTATAATAAAAAAGAGGCCCTCTAAAAAGTTCTTCACCTTATTTCTTCAACCAAGGATAAAATCTCATCTTTTGATTCTGAGACTCCTCTTAATATTGAAGTGACAAACTTGGTGTCGTTTTTTTACTTTTTAGATAACCTCTTTAGTTGTAAACCAATAGAAATTATTTAATCACTATTTTTTTACGTATTTTATTTTTATTATCAGTAGTTAATTCTAACAAATAAGTACTTGGTTTTAAACCTGATAAATCTAATATTTTATTTTTTTCTTTAGATTCTAAGACTTTTTTACCTAGTAAATCATATATCACTACTTCTCCTTCCATGCTTAATGTTATTGCCTGACCTTCAGCTACTGGATTGGGATATACAGAAATCATTTCACTTTCAAAATCATTATTAGAAAGAGCTGTTTCTAAACTTATTTCGTAATAAGTTCTTGACAATGTATTTTCTGCAACTACACAAACAACTACTAATTGTTTATCATAGTTTAATGCAATTGTTTTATTATTTAATTGTTTTACTCCATCTACAAAAAGAGTAGCGTTAGGAGAGGTTTCAAAAGTTGCAATCAAATTTGAAAGATTTGCATCTCCTGCATTACCAACTACATTTACGCCATTAATAACCGTATCTATATTTTTACCTAAAACGTTATTATCTGTAGCTAAGAATTTATAACTAATTAATTTTGATTCTGGATTTAAACCTTTTTTAATTTTTATCGTGTAATTTTCAGATAATTCTGCATTTAATCCTGTACCCTGAACTGTAAATACAAATTCCGTAGGAACATCATTTTCTGTTACATTTGAAACTTGGATAAGATTATTAACGGTTGCATTAGAATACATATTAGTTACAAAATCAAATCTAGTTTTTGTCAAATCAAAAGTATCAGAGACATAAACAGTATACGATTTATCTGCTTCATTATATACTTTATCTAATTGTCCTATTACATTAAAATTACGTAATAATTTAGGAGCTTCAAAAAAGTTTACTTCTGCATTAGTCACTTTAGCTGTATTATCTAAAGCTGTTTTATCATATGCAAATATTCCTTCTGACTCTGCTACAGGAAGATAAAATAATAAATTTGGTTCATTTCCTGTGAGTTTTACATTTTGGTTATTTGCAATGTCTGTTGCTGATCTTTCAGTATTCCAAACTCTAATTTCATCAATATTTCCATTAAATCCTCTATTTAAAGCAACACTATTACCTATCACTAAAGGAGAGGTATTGTTAACTCTTACAGGACCTACTGTTCCAGACACGAGTCTTGCAGCAACCTCAACCCCATTAATATATACTTTATATTGATTAGTAGTACTTACTGTAACAGCAATATGAGTCCATTCATTTAGCTTAATGGTATTAGTATCTGTATTTAAAGCAAATGTTCCAGAATCTTTAGTTATACTAACAATTAAACTATTTTCTTTATAAAGTGAATGTCCTGGATTATTATTTACAAACGCAGTAATGTTTCCTTTATCAAAAAATCTACCAAAACTTGAAGAAGGCCCTTTCTGATTAATCCAAGTTTCAAAAGTAAATCCATTAGTTAATTCAAATAAAGGATTAGTTTTAGTAATTAATATATCATCATTACCATCAAAATTAGCTACCTTATTTGGTGCATTTTGAGCTACATGCTTAATTGTTAGAACCTTCTTATCATTACTAACATTTTCATCACCAGGTAATTTAGTATATGCTTCTATTGTATATTCCTGAACTGTTCTTAAATCAGCTTCAGTAGTAAAAGAAACAATAGCTTCACTAGCAGGATTTATAGGTGCTGTTATTGTTTGTACAACTTCTACTCCATTATTAACTTTATAAGCAATATCAAAGTTATTTAAAGCAACTGATGAATTATTTTTTACTTTAACTGTTACAAGGCTTGTATTATTAAGTCTTGGGCGTAGATCTATAATTTCAACTAACTCAGCATCAGCTACAGGCAGTTCTTGAACATTTAAAGTATATTCTTCAATTTCAAAATCATTTCTTGAAGTGGTTAAGCCATCTTTAGTCGGCCCTAATACTACGTTAAAAGATTCTGCTTGATCTCTAAACATATGTATAAAACGAACTGGATGATTTCCTACAGGCACATCAGATGGAATAGAAACACCTACTGTATTAGTCGCAACATTTTTAAAGTAATGTGTACTTCTAGTAGAAGCAAAATTTGCTTCAGTTGCTTCTGTATTTACCCAATATTTCCCTGCATAATATTCATCACCAAAGTTTCCATCATTATTTAAATCAACAACCATAAGTGTAAACACACCTGTACTTAATGTCAAAGATCGAGTTAAAGGCAAATCTGCTTTAGAGATATTAACATTAGGTGTATAAACTTTAGTTTTAAATACGGGAATAGATAAATTTTTAAAATTTGAATATCCTGTTACACCACTTGCATTATTAAAATTATCCCAATTTAAATTGGTGATAGCATAACCATTAGTATTTACATTTCCAGGTAGGGTATGTTTATTATATACTTTTTTATCTTTTGTATTATTAGCTGGATTAGCATCTAATTCGTTAATTCCTGCACTAATTACATATGCAAAATTTTCATCAGGATTAGTTGTTAAATCTGCTTTAGCAATAAAAGTATATTCCTTTTGTTCTAAACCATTAATAGAGGCAATAACTTCTTCTACTTTAGGACCTCCATTAATTTGATAAAAAACAGGTAAATTCACTCTATTATCAGATGAATAATTTTTTACTATAACTGTTACAGCAACTTCTGTTGATTTTTTACCAAGTGTTTCGGGTTTTGTTATAGATACAATTCCTGCATCTGAAAAAGGAACATAATCAGCGCATGTAATATTAGCTACCCAACCGCCTTGTGCTACTGCATCATCTGGTACAAATTCAAATGTTAATTCTCCATTAGGAGCTGATGAAGTTATAGAAGCAGGAATAGATTTTCCTGAATAAGAGGCAATAAGAGGCGAATTTTTACTTGGACCATTGTATATTTTTAAATAATCCCAACCTTCTTCTAAATCAAAATTTGTAAAATCAACTTTAACTTTTTTACCAGCAACAGCAGGCTTAAAAATAGCTATTTTAGCAGATGTTGGGCTTAAAATATTTGCATAATTTCCAAAACGACCACCATCATCTGTAAATACAGCATCGCACGTTGTATAAGTTACTTTTGTTAAATCTGAATTAAGGCTTATTGCAATATCACTACCATTATTAACACGATTAAAAGTATATGCGTTATTAGCTAAATTAGTATCTCCTACCATATTAGCACTTACACTTATATCATACTTACCTAAAGCACTCATGTTTTGAGTTGTTACAAAATCATAACTTAAACGTCCCATAGGCGCAATAGGTCCTGGCACGACCTCGTTAATAGGTGCTCCATTATTTATTGTGTATGATACAGGTATGTTAGAGACTTCATTAGGACTATAATTTAAAAGACTTACCGAAATCTTTACAGCGGTTGAAGCAGTTGACAAAGGTGATGTTGTATTAGTACTAGCAAAAGTAACCGCTACATCATTTGTTGCTTCATAAAGCATTATGTTATCTAAGCTAAGTGTATTTGTCTTTTTACTATTAGAGACAACTTTAACATCTTTATCATCCATAACGGTTTCAAAAACTAGGTTTATCTTACCGCCCGCATAAGGACTTAAATCATAAATAGGTGTTCTAGAACCTATTCCACCTGTAATAAATTTATACCCTTCATCACTTACTAATTCTGTACCATTAACTAAAACTCTTAAGAAAATCTTATTTAGTGAAATATTAGGATTTTCATAGCGTACATCATATTTCAAACGTATTTTCTTACCTGCAAGTGAGGTTGCATCAAATTCACAAAAAGTAGCTTTTTTGATATAGGTTGGATTATCTTTAAAAGCATTTGTAGTTGATGTACCTCCAAATCCTGATACAGAAGAGTTAACCCATGGCACAGCTCCTGCTACTCCATTACCTGAAAACACAATTCCATTTCTTTCTTTAGGACTCCAATAAGCAATAGAAGCTTTACCTGTTTCATTACTTGTCAAAGTAATATTATTAAGGCTTAATGTTTCAAAATCTTCTTTATAAGGCAAAGTATTAACCGTTAATTCTTTTTCCCCTAAAGAATTAATAATAATTGCAATAGCTCTTTCCGAAATAGCACTAGATGTTAAACTAATTGCTCTAACAGTATAAACATTACTATTTACTACATTATTAAGAGTATATTCATTTGTAGTTGTTTCACCTATTACTTCAAAATCTTCACCATTAGAATTTAATTTTAAGACTTCATATTTAGCATTTGCAATAGCATCCCAAGTTAATTTATGATTAGTAACACCACAAGCGACAATAGTTTCTGATTTAAAATTTACTGGTCTTGGCATTAAAGTAAATACCTGTTTAGAAGAAACTATTTTTGAACCACTTAAAATTCTTACTTTAAAGTTAGTCCCTACTTCATTTGGTATTGTCCAAAGATAAGTTCTTGCTTGAGCGGGTAATTCTACGATTTGTTTATAACTATTTCCGCCATCATTTGAATATTCTAATATAAAAGGTTTTGAATCTCCTACGTAATCCCAACGAATAAATTCCTTCGTTCCTGGTATTAATTTTTCATTTCCAATAGGATATGTTAATTTAAAATCAGGTTTTACATAGTCATATACTACTGAAAATTCTTGAGAATCTAAAGGAATGTTTTTTCCATCAATAATGATTGTATAATCGCCTGCTTCAGGATTATCAATTGTAACTTGTTCAATATTATTTAGATTATCAACCCCTTTAGTTGCTGGATTATTTGCTTGATTAGGATCTAATATCCAAGGTAAATAAATTTGTCCATTACGTAAAACTTTCAGATCCAAATTATTAACTAAAATAGTACTTGTTCCTGGGACACCTGGTAAATCTGTATAACAAAGCATTACTTTAAGTTGTTTTGTACCAGCTGGAACTGTAATTGTCTTTTGATTATCAGCTCCATTTATTACAGATCCAGTGTAAAATCTATTTTCATCAATAGCTTGAACAGCTCGTAATCCATTAATTTTCCCGTATCCATATTTATAATCTGGTCCAATATTTCCTAGCTCATCTGCTGTATTACATACAATGGCCTTCATTAGAGATCCTAATGGTCTTTGTCCAAATTTATTTTTATAACGTTCATATAAAAGGGCTACTGTACCTGTAACTCCTGGTGTAGCCATAGAAGTACCACTCATTACTTCATATGAATTATTATAACTCATAGAATATACATCTGAACCTACAGCAGAGATTTGAGGAACTAAACGACCATCTGCCGTAGGACCAAAACTACTATAATCACTTATACTTTCGTTAGGATCATTTGCTGCTACATGTAGTGCGTTTTTGGAGTTTTTAGTAGAAGTATAAAAACCTGAACCTGCTGGATTTGCTGACTGCGAATTTCCGTTAGAATACATGGTTAATAAATAGTTTTTTCTAACCATAACATCATCATCTCCTCTATCAGAAGCATCATATCTGGTAGTACTATAACCTTTATCAAGAGGACTACCATAAGAATTTTGTGTTAATTCAATCCCATCATTATCAGCAGACAACAATCGTTCTTCATATACCTTTAACCCGTTTGATTGAACATTAAAATTCCAAGCATATACCGTAGCTTTAGGAGCCATTCCTTTTGCAAGAGGATCTATAATACCCGCCCCTGCCATAGTACCAAAAACGTGGCTACCATGTGTACTTGGTGATTCAAACTCTCTAGTAAAAAGTCTGTTTGTTGCATCTTTGTGAGGTTCAACATTACCGTCCCAAATACCAATTTTCACGCCTTTTCCTGTTAATCCATAACCTAAGCCATTTATATTAGATGACAGTAAATTTACTTTATGAGAGGTTCTACCTGGATTATTTTCTAAGACTGCAGGTGCTGGAGCCAATTCAACATTTTGAATAACTCCTAATTCTACTAGTTTTAAAATTTTATCTCTTGATATTTTACAAAAAACTTGATTAAAATTTTCACTTATTCTAAAGTTTTTTACTCCTATGCTACGAAAATCTTGATCTAACTGATTTTTGCTACCATCTTTATGATAGGTAACTACTACATCAAGTAATTCTCCATCCTTAGCATAAGCTGGGATATCATTTTTAACAATTTCGGATGCAATTTTATATTCTGGCTTAATTGCAAAAATTGTTTTAATATTAGTATTATTAATATTTTTCTCATAAAAACCTGGCTCTAATTTAGCATAGTAGGCATTATTAGAAAAATAGCTTAACAAATTAATCCCTTTTTGGGATAAACTTTTTTGTTCACTTTTACTCAAATTTTTTTTAAACTGAATAATCAGAACCGATTCATCTGTACTTTTTTTTCTTGCAGAAATCATTTTTTCTTTTGAATAATCAGACTTCAGACTTTTAAAATCGTCCATCGAATTTATTCTATTACCGTTGATAGTAATAAAGTTACCATCTTGAGCAAAACTAAAAAATGAAAATGCGAAGAAACTAAAGTTTAGTAATTTTCTTCTCATTTTATTATTTTTTTCGCAAAACTATCAAAAAATAATAAAATAACAAGTTTAAATACAAAATACAAACAAAAGAATAAAAAATAAACCTAAATAAATAGAAATATAATAATTCTAAATAAATATTTTTTTTTACATTTTTTTAAAAGAACTCTCTATTTATTTATTCAACCTTATATGTTTTACCATCCGCTACATTTTCTATAATTTTAATTAACGACTGTTTTGAATGTATAGAACTATCGTATTCAATTGTAGCTAACTTCGAATCAAAATCAACTTTAGCTTTTAAAACACCATCTAATTCATTGAGTTTATTTTCAATGGTTTTAGCACACCCAATAGCACAAGTCATTCCATTAATCTTTAATGTTATTTTTTTGCTTTGGTCTGTTCTGTTTTAATATTTGACTCCGAATTTGAATTCATTGTTTCATTTGTATTTTTACAACTAATTACAATAAGCATTGTAGTTATTAAACAAAATAGTTTATTCATAATCAATATTTTAAAATTATTAAGAACAAAAGTATATATTTCAATAGTCTAATTAAAAAAATTAGCAGAATTTTGGCTTTTAAAAATTACATTATGTTAAGCAAAAACAATAAATGGTTTCTTTTGTTTTTACTATCTCTTATATGGGGTAGTTCGTTTATTTTAATAAAAAGAGGTCTGGTTGGACTTAATCCTTATCAGTTAGGAGCTTTACGTTTGATTTTTGCTTTTAGCTTTTTAATAGTTGTTGGTTTTAAATCTCTTTTCAAAATCCCTTCGTATAAATGGAAATATGTTATTTTAACTGCTATATTCGGAAATGGCTTACCTGTATTTCTTTTTGCATATGCGCAAACTGGAATGAAAAGTTCTGTTAGCGGTGTTCTTAATTCGTTAACACCTCTTTATACTTTATTAATAGGAGCTATAGCTTTTGGCTTAACTTTTCTAAGAAATCAGGTCATAGGTATATTACTAGGACTAATAGGTTGTTTATTTTTAGTTTATTTTGGAAAAGAGAGTAATGAGGAAACACATTATTTTCACGCATTATTAGTTGTTATTGCTACTGTTTGTTATGCTCTAAATGTAAACTTAATAAAGAAATACTTACCTGACGTTAGTCCACTAAGCATTTCAACTGGAAACTTTTCGGTAATGTTAATCCCTGCTCTTATTATTTTATTTTACAATGGATATGGAGAAATTATTTTAGAGACTAAGACTATACATTCCACACTATTTATATTAATACTTGGTATGGTAGGAACAGGTATTGCAAATATTTTATACTATCAACTTATACAAATATCATCTCCTCTATTTGCTTCATCTGTTACTTATTTTATTCCAATTATAGCATTAAGTTGGGGGATCTTAGATAATGAAACCTTAAATCCTATGCAATTAGTTAGCACAGGAATTATATTAAGCGGTGTATACCTAGCAAGTAAAAAATGAGGGGATATTAAAAATCAAAGGCATTGTATAAGAATTGTTTATTTGAAAACTTCTTTGAGTGATTAAAATCTGAACTATTTTATCTTAAAAAAGTATAATTCTACTATTCAATTGAAAAAAGAAATTCATAATCTATTACGGATAACAAAGAAATCTAGTCTAATTTAAAAATAATGAGCCCGATACAATATCGGGCTCATTATTCTGATGATTAATTATAAAATTTATCTAAACTTTTGAGTGCAGTCTAACAATTACACTACCTATTTTTTATTAAAATATTTGCTACTGAATTGCTTTCACAACGGCTTTTTCAGCTTCTTTTCTTGAACCATCAAAACCGTCAATTCCTGAAACGGTTGTATATTTTAAGACGTATTTTTTACCTGGATTTAGTTTATTATAAACACTCTGACACATGAGAGTTGCTTCATGAAAACCACATAAAATAAGTTTTAGTTTACCTGGATATATATTCACATCTCCTATAGCGTAAATTCCTTCTACATTTGTTTGATAATCTAATGCGTTATTTACTTTGATTGCATTTTTTTCAATTTCAAGTCCCCAATTTGCAATAGGTCCTAACTTAGGTGTTAATCCGAAGAGAGGAATAAAATAATCACAAACTACATTCATTCTAGCTGTTCCTACTTGAATATCTACAGATTCAATTCGTTCAGAACCTTTAAAACCACAAACTTCAGCCTCTGTAATTAGCTTAATTTTTCCTTTTTGCTTTAATTCTTGTACTTTTTCAACAGAGTCTAAAGCTCCTCGAAACTCATTACGACGATGTACTAATGTTACTTCTGAAGCTACATTTGATAGAAAAATAGTCCAATCAAGAGCAGAATCACCACCTCCAGAAATAACAATTTTTTTATCACGAAATTTCTCAGGATCTTTTACAAAATATTCAATCCCTCTATCTTCTTGTTCATAAAATTCTAAATCTTTTAAAACAGGTTTTCTAGGCTCAAAAATACCTAGTCCTCCCGCAATAGCCACTGCTTTAGCATGGTGCTCTGTTCCTTTATTAGTTGTAACTATAAAAGTACCATCTTCTAACTTTTGAATCTTTTCAGCCACCTCATTTAATGTGAAACCAGGTTGAAACTGTTTAATTTGCTCCATTAGGTTATCAACCAAATCACCTGCATTTACAGATGGAAAACCTGGAATATCAAAAATAGGCTTTTTAGGATATAACTCTGTTAATTGACCTCCTGGTTGTGGTAAACCGTCTATTAAGTGACACTTAAGTTTTAATAAACCTGCCTCAAAAACAGTAAAAAGTCCTGTAGGTCCTGCTCCTATAATAAGTATATCTGTTTCTATCATTACATTTAATTTTTAAAAGGGAAATTAAGAGTTTAAAGTTCTACTAAATATCAGATAAAAATCATGATATTTATCAAGGCAAAAACTATTAACTTGTATCAGATTTATTGACTAACATTAATTACGCTTTCAATTTGTGGCGCATATTTCTTAATGGTTGTCTCTACTCCTGCTTTTAATGTACTAATGCTTAAATTACAATTTGTACAAGCTCCTTCTAAACGAACTTTAACTAGTTTATCATCTTCTATACTAATTAGTGTTATATCTCCACCATCAGATTTGAGAAAAGGACGTATTTCGTCTAAAGCTTTTATAACGTTTTGCTCTAATTCTTGATTTGTCATTTTTCTTTCGATTTATAGACACTACAGTAACAAAAAAATTATACTGTTACTGAAAACTATTTTTTTACAGCTGAACAACCAGCCATTGTTGTTATTTTTATTGCTTCTGTAGGTGGAAGATCTTCATTTCTTTTAACCGTTTCTTCTACTACGTTTCGAGCAATTTCTTCAAATACTTTTTCTAAAGGGGAAGCGGTTTGTAAAGCTGCTGGTCTCCCATAATCTCCTGCCTCACGAATACTTTGTACGATTGGCACTTCTCCTAAAAATGGCACTTCTAAGTCTTTAGCTAAATTCTTAGCCCCTTCTTTACCAAAGATATAGTATTTATTATTTGGCAACTCTTCCGGTGTAAAATAGGCCATATTTTCAATAATTCCTAATACTGGTACATTAATACTTTCTGACAAGAACATAGAAACTCCTTTTTTAGCATCGGCTAATGCTACTGCTTGTGGGGTACTTACAACAACTGCTCCTGTTATAGGTAAAGATTGCATAATAGATAAATGAATATCTCCTGTTCCTGGAGGTAGATCTATCAGTAAAAAGTCTAAATCTCCCCAAGCGGCATCAAAAATCATTTGATTTAAAGCTTTTGCTGCCATAGGACCACGCCATATTACCGCTTGACTAGGTGCTGTAAAAAACCCTATAGAAAGTAATTTAATTTCATAACTTTCTATTGGTTTCATTTTTGATTTACCTTCTACCTCTACTGATATTGGTTTTTCATTTTCAACGTCAAACATGATTGGCATAGAAGGACCATAAATATCAGCATCTAAAACCCCTACTCTAAATCCCATTTTACCTAGGGTAACAGCCAAATTTGCTGTTACTGTTGACTTACCAACTCCTCCTTTACCAGAAGCAACTGCAATAATATTAGAAATCCCTGGAATTACTTTTCCTTTTATTTCATTTTTTTCAGGGACTTCTACTTTTATATTTACTTTTACGGTAATTTCTGAAGAAAATGTTTCATTAATTAATTTACGAATATCATCTTCTGTACGTTTTTTAATGTGCATAGCAGGTGTAGCTAATGTAACATCTACTACTACTTCGTTTCCAAAAGTTAATACATTTGTCACCGCACCGCTTTCCACCATATTTTTACCTTCACCGGCAACCGATATATTTTCTAGTGCTTTTAATATTTCTTTTCTATCTAGCTTCATCTTAATAACTATTAACAGTCTATTTAATCAGTTTATCTTTATTTAAACTGATTTTAGATTGCAAAGATAATGAGAAGTTTAGGAGTTTGAAACTTTAGAGGTTTAAAAGTTTTTATGTCATAATAAATGAAAACAATGAATAGCTATTTTTGATAAAATGAATATTAAATTATAAATGAATTTTAGGTTCCCAAAAGTGTTTTTTAAAATCAACAATTTGATTGTCTACTATTTTAATTCCTTCATTTTCTAAAAGTTGTTGCATTAAATTAGAACCTCCAAAATGGTGTTTACCTGTTAAAAATCCATTTCTATTTACTACTCGATGTGCAGGCACATCTTCGATTTCATGGGAAGCATTCATAGCCCAACCTACCATTCTAGCAGATCTAGCGGCTCCTAGTGCTTTAGCTATGGCACCGTACGAGGTCACTTTTCCGTAAGGAATTTGTCTTACTATTTCATAAACACGTTGAAAAAAATTTTGATCAGAAATTTCAGGAACTACCATTTGTATAATGTAAATAAAACTATCATTCCAGTAACTGTAGCAATAATAAAGTTAACATTTTTAACAAAAAATGAAATTCTATTCTCCCATTTTTTAAAAAGAAAGGCATATAAAACATATACAAATGCACTCCCTAAAGTTGCTCCTAAAACATATGCAATTCCAACAATAGGGGTGAAAAAGTCTGGAATAAAAGCAGAAAAATATAAACTTAAAAAGGCGTAATAAGGAATAGGAAAAACGTTTAATATTGATAACGTAATCCCTTGATAAAAGGGAGAAAATTTACTTTTAGTTTCACTTGTTTCTAATTTACTAGCTTGAATTACATTTTGTATTCCTTTTCCTAAAAAAAAGATAGTTAGAGCAATGAATATAATCATTCCAACTAATTTTAAGTTCTTTGTTAACTGTGGATGATTTTGAAAAAATGTAGCGAAATAAAATCCTAAAAAACTTTGCAATGCCACAATAATAGATACCCCTAAGATAAACTCTTTAGCCTTTTTTATTGACTTCTTAATACTGATAGCTGCGACACGCATATTAAGCATACCTGGTGGTAAAACTCCCATACTTGAAAAAAAAGTGGCCAAAAAAAAGGCTAAAAGAATAGACATCTTGTATTGTTTGGTTTATTTGAGCTCGCTCAAAAGAAAAGATTTTTGTTTCCTAATCTAAAATCGTGATTAAAATTTTAATTTTATCTTTTAAATCCGTCTGTATTAAATTTTTAAATCTGTCTGAATCAGAGGTTAATAATTTATTAACCGTTAACTCTTCTTCAAATTGCGAAATTACATGATCTTAATCGAATAAATGAATGGATTTTTGTAGTAATTTTTCTAAAGGTGAACTCTAGAAATATCTAATTTTCTAAAAAATCTTTTCATTACTTAATTTTAAAACGAATATAAGTAATTGCTTTATTAATTTCTAAATATTGTTGTTCATAAAATGTTTGTATTTCCATTACTTCACTAGGAGCTCCTTCATTTTTATATACATTATGATTAGCATACAAAACTTCATGTCCTTCACCATGCAATAAACCTAAAGTATATCCGTGCATAAATTCACTATCTGTTTTTAGGTTTACAACACCTTGAGGTTTTAAAATTCTCTTGTACATTTTTAAGAACTCCGTGTTAGTCATACGGTGTTTTGTACGTTTATATTTTATTTGTGGATCTGGAAATGTAATCCAAATTTCATCTATTTCATGTGCGTCAAAAATCTGTTCTATTAATTCAATTTGGGTACGAACAAAAGCCGTATTATTCATACCAGTTTCTACCGCTGTTTTAGCTCCTCTCCAAAAACGAGCTCCTTTAACATCTATTCCTATATAGTTTATATGAGGATTTCTTGATGCTAAACCTATTGTGTATTCTCCTTTACCACATCCTAACTCTACAATAATAGGATTGTCATTTTTAAAAAATGTTGAACGCCATTTTCCTTTATAAGGAAACTCACCATTAACAACCTCATCACGAGTAGGTTGAATTACATTATCAAATGTTTCGTTTTCTTTAAAACGTTTTAATTTATTTTTACTTCCCACAATTTCTTAAAGTTTTGACAAAATTAAATAAATATGTTGTATTATGAAGCGTTTTATTTTTACCTTATTTTTATAATTTTAACTATTTGAAAACTACTAAAAACATACTTATAGCACCTTTAAATTGGGGGTTGGGTCATGCAACTCGTTGTATTCCTATTATAAAGGCTCTTCTAGCTCAAGATCTAAATCCTATTATTGCATCCGATGGTTCAGCTCTTGAATTACTAAAAATTGAATTCCCTACTTTAACTTTTATTGTACTTCCTTCCTATAAAATTGAATATGCTAAAAAAGGGAGTTTTTTTAAATGGAAGTTAATTCTAAATAGCCACAAAATTATAAGGGCAATTCTATCTGAACGATTAGCTACAAATAAAATTATTAAAACCTATAAAATACAGGGTATTATTTCTGACAATAGACTAGGAGTCTATTCACAAAAAATACCCTGTGTCTTTATTACCCATCAACTAAATGTTTTAACTGGGAATACTACTTGGATTACTTCTTGGTTACACCAACAAATTATTAAGAGATATACTATTTGCTGGGTTCCAGATTACAAGGGGAATGATAACTTAACAGGTAATTTAGGTCATCTTAAAAAACCAATACAAAATGTTTCTTACTTAGGTCCTATCAGTCGATTTAAAAAACTAGATTTAGAGATTAAGTATGATATTATGGTTATTTTATCTGGACCTGAACCACAAAGAACTTTATTAGAAAAAAAATTAATTACAGAACTAACTAATTACAATGGATCTATTTTATTTATAAAAGGAGAAGTTAATTCTCAACAAAAGATTAGTACCGAAGGCTTTTTTACTTTTTACAATTTTATGAATACGGAACAATTAGAGATTGCCTTTAATACAAGTAAACTGATTATTTGCCGCTCTGGATATACAACAATTATGGATCTAGCTTATTTAGGTAAAAAAGCTTTTTTTATTCCTACTCCTGGACAATATGAGCAAGAGTATTTGGCTAATAAACTGAATGATGAAAGAATAATTCCTTATTGTCTTCAAGATAATTTTACTCTTAAAAAACTAGAAAACATATCTAATTTCAAAGGGTTTGATCTGTTTAAAAATGAAATTGATTGGAAAAAACATTTTGAAATTTTTCAACAAAGTCCTTTTTAATTTTATTACAAATCATTATTTACTCATTTTTAAATAAAATGATAAGACAATATACCAAAAATAAAAGAAGACTTATTTATTTAAAAAGTCTAGGATTATTTTTTTTTGAATTTAACTAAACTATTATCATTATAATCAACTTGAGCAATAACTCCTTCTTGTTTAAAGAACCAAATTCCTACTTTTTTTCCTAATTCGTATTGTCCAATGGCAGATTCTTTACCTTCTACAGTATACGAAGTCCATTTACCGTGAACTTTTCCATCCTTATAAAAACCTTCTTGCATGACTTTACCATTATCATAATAATAAGTAGCTTTTATTAAATCATTTTGAATCTCATATTTAGGCTCTATTAACTGAGAAAAACTAACTACTGTAAATAATAAAGCAACGATTGACATAAATTTTTTCATAATTTAAAGTTTTAAAGGTTACTACAAATACTCTTTATCAAATTTAAAAAAAATAAAATTATTAACAATTATAAAACATTAAATTTACAATTTCTTAACATTATAAAACAAAAAAAAAAGCCCAAAGGCTTCATTATGTCTATATTATTAATTAACTGCTTGAAGAGTAAATAAAAATTCAGAACCTCTTTTAAAAGTACTTTTTACATATATTTTTTCTTGATGGGCTTCAATAATATGTTTTACAATTGCTAATCCTAATCCTGAACCTCCTTCCATACGGGATCCGCTTTTGTCTACTCTAAAAAAACGCTCGAATAATCTAGGAATATGTTTTCGTTCAATTCCTTCACCATCATCCATAACCCGAACTAATACTTTATTATTTTCTAATTCATCTATACAAATTTCAGTTGATCCTTTTTCTTTACCGTATTTAATAGAATTTACTACTAGATTAATTAAAACTTGTTGGATTTTTTGTTTATCAGCCATTACATAAATAGGTTTGATATACTTTTCATCAAAACTCAAGGTGATTTCTTTTGTATTTGCTTTAATTTCTAATAAATCCATTACTTCTTGAGCTAATGCAACGATATCAAATGACTGGATATTTAATGTTTCATCTCCTAGTTCTAATTTAGCAATCATATCTAAGTCATTAACAATATAGACCAATCTTTCAACTCCTTTTTCTGCTCGTTCTAGGTATTTTTTTCTAAGTATTTTATCTTTATGTGCACCATCTAACAAGGTAGAGATATAACCTTGTACAGTAAAAAGGGGCGTTTTTAGCTCATGAGAAACATTTCCTAGAAATTCTCTTCTATATTCTTCTCTATCTTTAAGCATTTCAATTTCCATTTTTTTATCTGTTGCAAACTTTTTAACCTGCTTGGTTAAGGTGGCCATATCAGTGGTTATAGCTTGATTTTTAAAATCTACAGCATCTAAAAATGAGATTTCATCATAAATTTTCTTCACCCTTTTATAAATAAACTTTTCTACTCGATATTGTAAGACAAAAAACGAGAAAGACATCGTAAAAAGAGCAAACAAGAATATAAACAACCCGTTAATTGAAAAAAACAAATAGGTTAGTAAAAACACTAATCCTGTAGAAAACAAGGTAATGTATGTTGATGATCGAAAAGCGAACTTATATGATTTTTTAAGTTTTAACCCCATTAGTATTCAAACTTATACCCAACTCCTTTGATAGTTTTAAACAAATCTTCTCCTATTTTTTCACGTAATTTTCGGATGTGAACATCTATAGTTCTTCCTCCTACTACTACTTCATTCCCCCAAACTTTATCTAAAATTTCTTCTCTTTTAAATACTTTACCTGGTTTAGATGCTAACAAATAAAAGAGCTCAAATTCTTTTCTTGGAAGTATGATTTCTTTACTATCTTTATAAATTTTATATTCTTCTCTATTTATTTCAATTCCTCCCAAATCTAGTTTTTCAACTGATATTTCTACTTCTTTAAATCTTCTTAATAAAGCTTTTACTTTACTAACTAAAACTTTTGGTTTAATAGGTTTAGCTATATAATCATCAGCACCTGCATCAAAACCTGCAACTTGAGAATAATCTTCACTCCTAGCTGTTAAAAATGCAATAATAGTATTTTGTAATTCTGGAGTATTACGAATAATTTCACATGCTTCCATTCCATCCATTTCAGGCATCATAACATCCATTAAAATTAAATGGGGCAAATATTTTTTTGCTTTCTCTACCGCTTTTTACCATTTTCAGCTGTAAAAATTTGGTACCCTTCTTGTGAAAGATTATAGCCAACAATTTCTAAAATATCAATTTCATCGTCTACTAAAAGAATTCTAATATCCTTCTTTTTCATCACTATGTTTGTGTTTGTTCGAATGTAAAATTAGTTATTATTCAAGACAAAAACTTAACCTTACATAAATTTAATATGTTAACGATTAGGTAACATTTCCTAAACTTATTTATAATATCTGAATAACTTCCTTTTTACATAGCCAAGATTACTTTGCAACGAAATTAAACACACAACGAAATGAAATTTAAATTTTCTTTATTGTTCCTTTTTTTACAATAATAACATTAGCTCAAAAAGCTACTATAACAGGAACAGTATCAGATAAAGATCTTAACAATGAAGCTTTACCGTTTGCTAACGTTATTGTAAAAGGTTCTTCTACTGGAACGACTACCGATCTACAAGGTAAATACAAATTAATGATTCCTTCTGGTGTACATACATTAATATTTAGTTTTTTAGGCTATGAAACTAAAGAAGTGAAAATCACTATCAATCCAGGAGAAATAAAAGAAATAAATCAAACTTTAGGTTCTGGTAGTGTAACTATGGAAGATGTTGTAGTAAAAGCCACTGTGAGTCGTGAAAAAGAAACGGCTTTATTATTAGAACAAAAAAATGCCGTGGAAATGAAACAGGTAATTGGAGCTCAAGAAATGAGTCGAAAAGGAATAAGTGACGCACAAGCTGCTGTTACCAAAATATCGGGTATTTCTAAGCAAGAAGGAGTAAAAAACGTTTTTGTTAGAGGTTTAGGAGATCGTTATAATTCAACTACTTTAAATGGGTTTCCTATTCCATCTGAAGACCCTGAATACAAAAATATTTCCTTAGATTTTTTTGGTACTGATATCATAAAAAATATTTCTGTAAACAAAGTATTCAATGCTACTAAAATTAATGACGTAGGTGGAGCTAACATAGATATTTCTTCCAAAGAACTAAACAATTCTTCTGTTTTATCTTTAGATCTTTCAACAGGAAGCAATACTAGAGTAGTAGGCACTAATTTTAAACAACAATCAGGTGTAGATTATTGGGGAATGTCTAACGTAACTAATCCAGGCTTGACTAGTCAGAAATATAATTTTCCTAACCTATTAAATCCTACAACAAACCCTTCTCCTTATAATCATTCCTTTGGATTAACGATAGGTAAAAAAATCAGATTTAGAGAAAATAGCTTTACCGCTTTCTTAGTTGGATCTCATTCAACCGATTTTAATTATACTAAACAGTTTGTAAAAAACACTACTACTACTGGAACTATATTTAGAGATCAAATAGGTGACAAATTTAATCGTGGCATTAATCAATTAGGATTATTGAATTTGTCCTTAAAATTAAACAAATACCGCTTTGATTATAATGGCATGGTAATTCATAATAGTAATCAATATTATTCTAAATTTTACGGTCTAGACAATGATAAATTTCAAGGAGGTCTTGATGATAAAGGATTAATGATTAGGCAACAAAATAATGATAATTTATTAATTGTAAATCAATTACTAACACAATTTCAGTTAAGCAAAAGCACAAACTTAAATGCAGGTCTATCATATAATATTACTTCAGGAAAGGAACCAGATAGAAGAGTAAATAACTTAACTCAAAGAAGCGAAAAAGATTTTGTTTTTACAGGAGGAGATGGTAGACAAACCCGAACTTTTTTAAATTTAGATGAAACTGATTTAAATACAAAATTAGAAATATTACATAAATTAAATTTTAAAAACACTGATGATAAAATCTCCCTTGTCAAATTTGGTTATAACGGCAGACAAGTTGACGATAAGTTTACTTCAACCTTATACAATTTTAGAGCAATACCGGGTATATATGACGAAAATATTAATTTAGATATAGCTTATAATAAACAAAATTTTATAGATGGAAAAATAACTTTTGATGCCAATAGAGATCAATACAACGCACAAAAAAACATACATTCTGGATATGCTGATCTAACTTACTTAGTCAACCCAAAACTAACCGTAAATATGGGAGCTAGTGTAGACTATGTAAACTTAACTGTACAATACAACGTAAACGAAGGGGGTACTATAGGAAAATCAACTATAAAAAACACATTCGTATTACCTAATGCCAGCTTAAAATGGGATGCTTCTGAAAAAAATTCATTCCGTTTAGCAAGTAGTAAAACTTATACACTTCCTCAAGCAAAAGAAATATCACCTTATATCTACATAGATGTCAACTTTAATAGTCAAGGAAATAAAGATTTAAAATATTCTGAAAATTACAATCTAGATGCTAAATGGGATTTTTATATTAGTAAATCAGAATTATTCTCTTTAACTGGTTTCTACAAACATATAGAAAACCCGATAGCCCGCGTAGAAGAAGGCGGTTCTGGCGGATATTTAACCTATAAAAACATTTCAAAAGAAGCTAAAGTACTAGGGGCAGAAATTGAATTAAGAAAAAACATTCTTGAATCACAATTCAATTCCTATGATTCTAAATTAGCATTTGGCATTAACGCTTCTTATATCTATTCAAAATTAACATTAGATGTTTTAAATACTCCCAAAAAAGAAACTCAACTAGAAGGATCTTCTCCTTTCCTAATTAATTTTGATTTATCTAACACCTTATCAAAAGATGATAAAAATTTCACCAACACACTTGTTTTAAACTACTTTAGTGATCGCATCTATACTATCGGTACTTTAACTTATGAAGACATCATAGAAAAAGGAGTAGTAGGATTAGACTTCATTTCAACCTCAAAAATCAATAAACATTTAGCAATTAAAATAAAAGCTAGAAACTTATTAGATCCTACTTATTCATTAAGCAGAAAAGGAATTAGCGGAGGAGAAAACGTTGTCTTAAAATCCTTTCAAAAAGGCATCAATTTCAGCCTAGGTTTAACTTATGATTTTTAAGATTATATAATTACTCATTAAAACAACTAACAAAAGATGAAAAAATCAGTTTTAAGTTTATTAACATTACTAACAGTATTAGGTACTATTGTAACATCTTGTACTAAAACAACAGATGATGAAGCAATTGTAGGTATAATTGCTCCAGCGGGAACTGAAAATTTATCAGGTACTATCACCAATACAACAACTCTTGACCCTTCTAAAACATATTACTTAAATGGATCATTAATTATAGATAATGGAGGTATTTTAAATATACCAGCAGGTACCATAATTAAATCCAAAAAGGTTTTAGTAATTATATTTTAGTACTACAAGGAGGCAAAATAAATATAAACGGTACAGCAGATAAACCCGTAATTATGCAAGCGGATATAGAAACTACAGAATCAGGATACTGGGGAGGTTTAATCATTAATGGTAAAGCAAAATTATCAGATGCTACTCCAACTGGATCAACCGAAATAAATTCAGCCTATACATACGGAGGAAATGATGATACGGATAACTCAGGTACAATTCGTTATTTAATATTAAACAATACAGGATCAAAATCATCCGCTAATATTGAACACAACGGTTTAACACTAAATGGTGTAGGAAATGGCACTATAATTGAAAATGTATTCGTAAAAAACTGCGCTGACGATGGTGTTGAATTTTTGGAGGAACAGTAAATGTAAAAAATATTTTATGTATTAACACTGATGATGATATGTTTGACTATACGCAAGGATGGAGAGGTTCTCTAGACAATGCTTATGGGATTTGGGAAAAAGGCTTTGTAAGTACTGAAGCAGACCCAAGAGGATTAGAAGGAGATGGTAATTTAGATGGCAATGCTCCTACTTGTAATTTACAATCTAACAATATTATTAAAAACATAACAATTGATCTTAAAATTGATCCTATAACTACAAACGATATTTCAAAACAAATGATGGATGCGTTTATGATTCGTCGTAATGCAAAATCTATCGTAACAAATGCTATTGTAAAAGGATCTGGCTATATTGTAACTTTAGTTAATATGAACGACAAAAAGGATCTGGTGATGCTACATCAGAAATTACTGTTAATCTAAAAGATTTAACAACACCTCCAGGCAAGGAAATTAATGGAATAGGAATTCTAAATAAAAACGAAATCAATACAGGAGCTGATAAAACAGCTTTTAATTGGACAAAGTATGCGTTTTAATTTTTAGAATTATTTAACAAAAGAAAAGCTTCTATTTTTGAGGCTTTTCTTTCAACTAATTTTTTTTTACTAACTTTGCTTAAAGTAATATTGAATGAAGAAAAACTACTTGTCCAGTATTTTTATTTCCACCCTATTTGCTTTAGTCTTACAGGCTCAAGATAGCAAGGATGTTCCCTATGGCGGAAAATTTCAAGAACAACCTCTTGATAATCTTACAATATACCCAAATCCTTCCAGCACTGGGAGAATTTATATCACTTCTAGGTCTAGTTCCACAAAAGAAATAGAAGTTTATGATGTACTGGGAAAACTAGTACTTCAAACACTACTAACCTCAAAAGAACTAAACATTACAAGCCTAAACGAAGGTGTTTATATTATAAAAATAAAAGAAGGTGAACAACGAATTACCAGAAAACTTATTGTTAAATAATTCCTTTCACTTAATTACGTTTTTTATTTTTAAAATACTTTCGTAACAAATAAAACACATCTATTCATAAAAATTCTATACAGAAATTTTATATAAAAATAATAAGCAAACACTTCTCCTATTCTTTTGCTTATTATGATCAACTAGCATTTCTCTTTTTGAGCAGAAACATATCTTTAGCACCTTACACAACCCTCTTTTCGGAAAATCATTTTTTTGAATAAATAGATTTTTCTTACAAATAAATCAAAAATAACACCAATTACTTTAATAAAACAAAAAAAATAACACTAAAAAACAAATTTAATACATTTTTAATTAAATTTATTGCGCTATTTTTTAAACCAAAATTACAAAACAACACATGAAAAAAATTCACCTAATAGGAGCATTATTATTTGTAGAATTTGGATTTTCTCAAATCTCAATCTCAGCGTTAAACACTCCTTACAATCAAGATTTTAATACGATGACCGATGGCACAACAGCTCCTGTATTACCAGCTAATTGGTACATGGCAAGACTTTCAGGCACATCAACAACTCCATTAACAATAACGAATAATGATGGATCTACAAACAGTGGAGGAGTCTATGCAGCCGGAATCAATTCAACCAGTGAAAGATCATTAGCCGTATTAGCATCATCTGGTACAATCCCAGGAATTGGACTAAACCTTGCTAATAACTTAGCACAAAATATTACCCAAATACAAATTAGCGGAAAAGCTGAACAATGGAGACTAGCAACCAGCTCAGTTGTTGAAAAAATTTTATTTGCCTACAGTTATGACGCTACATCTTTATCAACAGGAACTTGGACTAGTGTAACAAACTGCGACCTCACAGAGGTAAACGCCCCTACTAACACGACCATCCCTACAAATGTCACAGCCAATATTGACGGCAATGCTCAAGGAAACAATACCAACTTTAATTTCACTTTTGGACTAACAGGTGCTGGCTGGCCAGCCAACGGAGGAACTCTTTGGATTAGATGGGCAGACACAAATGACACTGGAAATGATGCAATGATAGGTTTAGACGATTTTAGCTTTCAAGCAACATCAACAGACCCTCTATTATTATCAAATGAAAAATTAAATGAGATTTCTGGTTTACAAATTTTTCCTAATCCATCAAAATCTATTCTAAATATAACATCAGATAGTTTTGCTGAAAAACAGATAGAACTATATGACACTTTAGGCAAAGTAGCACTATCTACTAAAACAACCAACCAAAATATAAATATTACATCTTTAGCAAAAGGAGTTTATGTAGCTAAAATAACAGAAGAAGGCAAAACTACTACTAGAAAAATTGTAATTGAATAACCAATAAAACCTATCCTCTTTAAACAAAGATTTAAAGAGGATTTTTTCATACTTTTGTAAATAAAAACAAAACTATCAAAATGAAAAAAAATCTTTATGTCTTCTATTTAACTTATGTTTTTTAACAACTAGTTTCTTTGCTCAAACAACCTTAACTTCATGGAGCTTTGACAATAAAAATTCTACCCCTAATATAGGTACAGGAACATTAAACTTAATTGGTGGAGTAACCGAAAACCTTTATCAAACTGGAAACAGCGGAGGATTTGCATATAGTATTAAAAACTTCCCTACACAAGGAACAAATTCGAACAGCTGGCTATCAATTCATGACTAGCACAAATGGATATTCAGAAATTATTATAGAATTTGACCAAAAAGGACAAGATTTCTCTTCTAAATGGCAAGAGTATCAATATACTATTGATGGAGGAAACACTTGGATCTCTTTAGGAAATAACAGTGGAGATCTTACAAATGGATTTACAAACTCTCCAATGAAAGTATTTTTAATTAACGATCCTAAATGCAATAACAATCCTAATTTCGGTTTCAGAATTGTTTCTATTTTAGCTCCAAACACTAACACGTATGAAGCTATTTTAGGAGTTTACGATCCAACAGCTAACTGGAGAATAGATAACGTAAAAATTCAAGCGAACTCTATTTTTTTAAATAATGAAAAAAACAGTGAAATAGAAGGCTTATCAATTTATCCAAATCCTGCAAATTCAGTTTTAAATATCACCTCAAATAACTTTAAAGAGAAACAAGTTGAGCTATATGATACTTTAGGCAAAAAAACCTCTTCATTTACAACAACAAACGAAACAATTAACATTTCCTCTTTGAGCAAAGGAATCTATTTTGTTAAAATTACTCAGGATAATAAAACAACAACTAGAAAAATTATAATTGAATAATCAAATCAGAGCTATTTTATCTTAAAAAATACACAATCTTACAATAACGAAAGAATTTAATTAATTTCAGACAAAATGAACCCGATACAATATCGAACTCACTATTATCAAAATTAATTATAAATTCATCTAAAGTTTTGGAGGCAGTCTAGTTCAGACTGCCTTTTTTTAAAAAAACATCCTAAATTAAGATAAAAAAATCAATCAAAAGGATAAAAAGTCGTTAAATTAAAACCTTATTCAGCCAGTATTCTTATTTTTACCTCGAAATATTAAAATACAAAAACTATATGTTTAAAATTAGAAAAAACATTGCTCTTACAGCTTCATTTATTATAACAGCTGGTGCATTTGCACAAGACAATTTAGTTAATTCACTAAAAATAAATGCAAGCGAAAAAAGTAAAGAATCTTTCAAATTTACTGATGTTATAAATATTGAAAATACACCTATAAAAAACCAAGGTTCTTCTGGAACATGCTGGAGCTACTCTGCTAATTCATTCTTAGAATCTGAAATGATACGCATAGGCAAGAAACCCGTAGAATTAGCTCAAATATATTCAGCTCGCAATGCGTATATAGAAAAAGGAAGAAATTACGTTCGTATGCACGGCTCAGTAGCCTTAGGTGATGGTGGCGCTTTTCACGATGTAATTAACATGTATAAAAAATACGGAGCAGTTCCTCAATCTGTTTACACTGGTTTAAACTATGGAACAGATAAAAATAAATTCGCAGAAATGGGAGCTCTAATTGAAGCTTTTTTAAAGACCGTTGTTACCAACCCTAATGGAGAATTAACACCTAATTGGGAAAAAGCTTATACTGCAATGATTGATGCTTATCTTGGACAAGTACCAAAAAATTTTCAATACGAAGGTAAAACCTATACTCCTGAAACTTTTGCAAAAGAAGTAGTAGGTGTTAACGCTGATGATTATGTAGAAATTTCTTCTTTACAAGAATACCCTTATTATTCTAAATTTGTACTAATGGTTCCTGACAACTGGAATTTTGATCTTGTGTACAATGTAAAAATGAATGAATTAACTGATATTATCGATAACGCTCTTAAAAACGGTTACTCAGTAGCATGGGCTGGAGATGTTAGCGAAAAAAGTTTTTCATGGAAAAATGGTGTAGCTTATGTTCCTGAGAAAAAATTTGAAGACATGTCTAGTGATGAAAAAGCAGATATGTTCAATGGTCCTAAAAAAGAAATGGTTGTAACTGAAGAAATGCGTCAGAAAGCTTTTGATAATTACACAACAACAGATGATCATGGTATGCACATTGTGGGTATCTCTAAAGATCAAAACGGCAAAGAATATTACATTGTAAAAAATTCTTGGGGCACAACAAATGATTATAAAGGATATTTATACATGACTAAAGAATTTGCAAAATATAAAGCAACAGCAATCATGTTAAATAAAAAGGCAGTACCTTCTAACATAGCATCCAAATTAAAACTATAAAAAATATATTTTAGGCTTGGCTTTCCAAGCCTTTTTTTATCACTTAACTTTATTAAAACATAAAAAAGAGAGTTATAAAATACTTTAAAACAAAGAGGCTGTCCTTACTGCACAGCCTCAATATTTTAATTTCTAGGTTCTTTCATTTTAAAAGACTCCATAAATTTTGTAGTATAATTACCAGCCACATAATCTGGCTCATCCATTAACTGTCTATGGAAAGGAATAGTTGTTTTAATTCCTTCTATTACAAATTCATCTAAAGCACGTTTCATTTTAGCAATTGCCTCTTCACGAGTCTGTGCTGTAGTGATCAATTTAGCAATCATTGAATCATAATTAGGAGGAATTGTATATCCTGCATAAACATGTGTATCTAAACGCACTCCATGACCTCCTGGCGCGTGTAAAACAGTAATTTTACCTGGAGATGGGCGGAAATCATTATAAGGATCCTCTGCATTAATACGACATTCTATAGAATGCAATTGTGGCAAATAATTTTTACCAGAAATTGGCACACCAGCCGCTACTAAAATTTGTTCGCGAATTAAATCGTAGTCAATAACTTGTTCTGTAATTGGGTGTTCTACTTGGATACGTGTATTCATCTCCATAAAGTAGAAATTACGATGCTTATCTACTAGAAACTCCACTGTACCAGCTCCTTCATAACTAATATATTCAGCAGCTTTTACAGCAGCTTCTCCCATTTTATGACGTAGTTCATCTGTCATAAACGGAGAAGGTGTTTCTTCTGTTAATTTTTGGTGACGACGTTGTACTGAACAATCTCTTTCTGATAAGTGACACGCTTTCCCGAAAGAATCCCCTACAATTTGAATTTCTATATGACGAGGTTCTTCAATAAGTTTCTCCATATACATTCCATCATTACCAAATGCGGCAGCAGCTTCCATACGAGCTCCTTCCCAAGCTTTTTCAAGCTCTTCTTCCTTCCATATAGCACGCATACCTTTACCTCCACCTCCAGCAGTAGCTTTCATCATTACTGGGTATCCAATTTCTTTAGCTACTCTTTTTGCTTCTTCTAACGACTCTAAAATCCCATCAGAACCTGGAACACAAGGTACTCCTGCTGCTTTCATAGTAGCCTTAGCAGTAGCTTTATCTCCCATTTTTTCGATCATTTCAGGAGAAGCCCCAATAAATTTGATTCCATGTTCCTGACAAATTTTAGAGAATTTAGCATTCTCTGAAAGAAACCCATATCCTGGATGGATAGCATCAGCATTAGTAATTTCAGCAGCAGCGATAATATTAGCCATCTTTAAATAAGACTGGTTACTAGGAGCTGGCCCTATACAAACAGCCTCATCTGCAAATTTTACATGCAAACTGTCTGCGTCAACTGTAGAATAAACTGCAACTGTCTTAATTCCCATTTCACGACAAGTTCTAATTACGCGAAGCGCAATTTCTCCCCTGTTAGCGATTAGTATTTTTTTAAACATCTTAATCAAATTTTAAATGTTGATTTATTAATTTTAAATTATCTGAAGGTAAATAACTTGATCTCTACCATTCAAAATTTAGCATTTAAAATAACTTATGATGGGTCTACTAAAAATAATGGTTGATCAAATTCAACAGGCGAAGCATCATCTACTAAAATCTTAACAATTTTACCAGATACTTCACTTTCTATCTCGTTGAATAACTTCATTGCTTCAATAACACATAAAGTATCACCTTTAGAAATTAAAGAACCCACTTCTACAAACATTGGTTTATCTGGAGCTGGTTTACGGTAAAATGTTCCAATCATTGGTGACTTTACAGTAACGTACTTAGAAGTATCTTCAGCAACTGATTCTGTTACAACCGGAGCAGCTGGAGCTGGAGCAGCAACTGGCGCTGAAGCAGCAGCAACTGGCATTTGTGGGATAGCCGCTTGCATTGGCACCTGCTGTACAAACGTAGCAGTTTCAGCACCTTCAGGTGTAGTTTTGATAGTGATTTTAAAATCATCCATCTCTAGTTTTACCTCAGTAGCACCTGATTTAGCTACAAACTTAATTAGGTTTTGAATTTCTCTAATATCCATGATATTTCGATTTTGGTTTATTATGTTTTTATGAATTATACGCCCATTTTAAATAAATAGCTCCCCATGTGAAGCCTCCACCAAATGCAGCAAAAACGATATTATCTCCTTTTTTCAACTGTTTTTCAAAGTCGCATAATACAAGTGGCAAAGTAGCTGACGTTGTATTCCCATAACGATGAATATTAATTAAGACTTTTGAATCATCTAGTCCCATACGTTCAGCTGTAGCATCGATTATACGTTTATTCGCTTGGTGAGCAACTAACCAATTTACATCATCATGTGTTAGTTTATTTCGTTGCATGATTTTTTCACTCACATCAGCCATCCCTGAAACAGCATATTTAAATACGGTTTTTCCATCCTGGAAAACAGTATGCATTCCTTTTTCGACTGTTTCTTTAGAAGCAGGTAAAATTGAACCTCCCGCATCTATTTTAAGATATTCACGACCAATACCATCACTTCTTAAAATTTCGTCTTGTAAACCTAAACCTTCTTCATTAGGTTCAAAAGAACAGCACCTGCACCATCTCCAAAGATAATGCAGGTAGCTCTATCTGTGTAATCTATAATTGAAGACATCTTATCTGCTCCAATTAATACTACTTTTTTATATCTTCCTGATTGTATATAGGCCGCTGCGGTAGACATTCCAAATAAAAAGCTAGAACAAGCAGCTTGAAGGTCATAAGCAAAAGCATTAACAGCACCTATTTGTGATGCAACATATACTCCAGTAGACGCGACAGGCATATCAGGAGTGGCTGTTGCCATAATAATCATATCAATATCCTTGGGATCAATTCCTGATTTTTCAATTAGGTTTTTGGCAGCTTGAATAGCCAGATAGGAAGTACCCGCTCCTTTTTCTTTTAAGATTCTTCGTTCCTTGATACCTGTACGTGTGGTGATCCACTCATCCGTAGTATCAATCATTGTTTCCAAAACTTGATTGGATAACACAAAGTCTGGAACATAAGAACCTATAGCAGTAATTGCGGCAGTAATCTTATTCATAAAGTCTTATTTTGAACCCTTAAAAGGTCAATTCTAAAAGTTGATGAAATTACAAAATTTCTACAAATGACATACAAAAATGGCTCATTTTTTTCAAAAATGAGTCATTTTCAACAAAAAAACTCTCACAATGTGAGAGTTATTTATGTATTTTTAAAAAAATATATTAAGCAACAGCTACTGATTTATCAATAACTACTTGACCTCTATAATACATTTTGCCTTCATGCCAGTAAGCTCTGTGGTATAAGTGAGCTTCACCAGTTACTGGGCAAGTTGCAATCTGAGCAACAGTTGCTTTATAATGAGTTCTTCTTTTGTCTCTTCTTGTCGACGATTGTCTTCTCTTAGGATGTGCCATTTTACAAAATTATTTATCCGTTAATAGTTTCTTTAATGCTGCCCAACGCGGGTCAATTTCTTCTTCTTTTATGTCTTGCTCTTCTGCAATTTCAGTTTCTTCAAAGGCATCCTCTTCTTCTAAAGCCTGAGGACTTACTCTTTTAAAAGGTATTGAAAGAACAATCATTTCATATATATATTGTGCTATATCAATCTGATGCTCACCAAAAGGAAGAATTAACAATTCTTCATTTTCATCATTATATGCCTCTCCAAAGCGTACAATTAATTTTAACTTTCCTTTTACAGGCAAATCAAAAGGTTCACCTGTTACATCACATAACACATTTACAGTCCCTTTATGCTTAAAATTTAACTCAAGCATGTTACTTTGCTTTTCTAATACCAAACTTACTTTTATATCGACTGAATCAAATTCGTCATATTGAAAGTAATCAAAGAACGCCTTACTAATTAGGTATTCAAACTGGTGCTTTCCTATTTTTAATCCTATATAAGGAATTAAATATTCATTCGTAACTCTCATCAGACAAATCTACATTTTTAACAGGTTCAGACCGAACGTTATTCTTTAAAACCTCTCAATCAAAGACTTAAGCCCAATTACGTTTTACTCCAACAACAACTTGCTCCTTAATTAGGGTGTGCAAAGATATAAATTATTTATAAAATCAAAAGGGTTATGAACATTTTTTTGTTTATAACTCATTTTATTTGGTTTTTAATGGATTTGCCGCTATTTCTTTATAAATATTCCTAGCTTTAAAAATATCTAAAGCAGCATAAATTGCTTCTGTAAAAGAGGCATGATTTGCTAATCCTTTTCCTGCTATATCAAAACCTGTTCCGTGATCTGGAGATGTGCGAATCTTATTTAAACCCGCAGTATAATTTACACCTCTACCAAAAGACAAAGTTTTAAAAGGAATTAATCCTTGATCATGGTAAGTAGCTACTACTGCATCATATTTTTCATACTGAGCACTTCCAAAAAAAACCATCAGCTGAATAGGGACCAAAAACCATTATTCCTTCTTCAAATAATTTCTTTAATGCAGGTTTTAAGATTATTTCTTCTTCTTGACCTATTACACCATGATCTCCAGAATGAGGATTTAAACCTAGAACTGCTATTTTAGGTCTATTAATTTGAAAGTCTTCAATTAAAGAACGATTAATTGTTTTTATTTTTCTCATAACAAGATCTTCAGTCAGATAAGATGCTACTTCATTAATAGGTACATGATCCGTTAATAAACCTACTCGCAAAGTATCTTGAATCATCAACATTAAAGCATCTCCTTCTAATTCTTGATTTAAATAATCTGTATGACCTGGAAAAGAAAATTCATCACTTTGAATATTAACTTTACTTATAGGCGCAGTAACTAGAACATCTACTTTATTTTCTTTTAACGCTTGTGTAGCAGCTATAAAAGATTTTATTGCATATTTTCCTACATTTTGATCTTCTATTCCCCATTCCAAATTTACTCCTTCTTTCCAAACATTTAGCACGTTTACCTTACCAACTACAGCTTGATCAATTTTATCAATACCATGCAAATTAACATTTAGATTGAGTTGCTTTTTTAAATAAGAAATAATCTTAACATTAGCAAAAATAATAGGCGTACACAATTCAAGCATACGAGTATCTTCGAATGATTTCAAGACAACTTCACTACCAATACCATTTAGATCTCCTATTGAAATACCAATTATTATATTTTCAGGCTTTTTTGTCATCGCTTTAATATTTGTACTAATTTTGAATACAAATTTACTAAAATTAATCAGTTAATGTTTACAGGAATTATAGAAACTCTAGGTAAGATTGTAGCGCTAGAAAAAGAAGGTGAAAACATTCATGTTTCAGTACAATCTTCTATAACAAAAGAACTAAAAATAGATCAAAGTGTTGCTCATAACGGCATATGCTTAACTGTCGTTAATCTAAATGATGACATATATACTGTTACTGCAATTAAGGAAACAATTGACAAAACCAACCTAAGCGAGTGGAAAATAGGAGATCTTATTAATCTGGAACGAGCAATGAAATTAGGAGATCGACTAGATGGTCACATAGTACAAGGACATGTAGACCAAATAGGAATTTGCAAACAGATAGAAGAAGCAAATGGCAGTTGGTATTTTACCTTTGAATACAATAAGGATTTGAAAAATATTACAATTGAAAAGGGCTCTATAACGGTTAACGGAACGAGTCTAACTGTAGTCAATTCAAAATTAAACGAATTTAGTGTTGCAATTATCCCTTACACTTATGAACATACAAATTTTCATACTTTTCAAATAGGAACAAAAGTAAATCTTGAATTTGACGTAATAGGAAAATATGTTACTAGATTGCAATCTTTTAATTTTTAAAAATAAAAAAGTCCCGAAATGGGACTTTTTTATTTTAAGTAAATATTTACATTTATCCATTTAAAGCTTCTGCTCCTCCAACAATCTCTAAGATTTCTCCAGTAATTGCTGCTTGACGCGCTTTATTATAGGTCAATTTCAACTGATTTCTTAATTCTGTAGCATTATCAGTTGCTTTGTGCATAGCCGTCATACGCGCCCCATGTTCAGAGGCAAATGAATCACGGATTGCTTTATATAATTGTGTTTTTAATGACTTAGGAATTAAAGTCATTATAATTTCCTCTTTTGAAGGTTCAAAAATATAATCGCCAGCAACTGCATCTCCTTTAGTAATAGGAGCTAAAGGTAAAAATTGTTCTGTTTTTACTACTTGAGTAGCAGCATTTTTAAATTGATTATAAACTAATTCAATTTTATCATACTCGCCAGTAATAAATTTTTCAGTTAAATTAGAAGCGATAGTTGCAGCGTTATCAAAAGTTAAATTATCAAAAATTGAACTCTCATTCGCCACGACATTGTGCGTTTTACGTACTCCATCATTTCCTTTTTACCGATAGTTAAAATATCTAAAGCAGCACCTTGGTATTTTTCTGTTAGATTTTTAACTTCTTTAATAACGTTAGCATTGAAAGCACCACATAAACCTCTATTTGAAGTAATAACTACTAAAAGTACTTTTTTAACTTCACGTTGAGTAGTATAAGCTCCCCCTACCTCACCTTCTAATGTAGCAGAAAGATTTTGTAATAACTCCGTTAATTTTTCAGCGTAAGGACGCATAGCAGTAATAGCATCTTGTGCTTTTTTTAGCTTTGCAGCCGATACCATTTTCATCGCAGATGTAATTTGCATCGTAGATGAAACGGATGTAATTCTGTTACGGATTTCCTTTAAATTCGCCATTTTTTTTTAGTAAATAGTAACTAGTAAATAGTGATTAGTTAATGACTAATCACTACCCACTATTCACTTTATTAGTTATACTTTGCAGCTACTTCTTTTGCTACTTTCTCTAAAACATCTGTGATATTATCATCAAACTTACCAGCTTTTAAAGCGTCTAATGTATCTCTATGTTTGTTATTTAAGAATTCTAAATAATCTTTTTCGAATTCTTTAACTTTAGCTACAGGTACGTTTCTTAATAAATTTTTAGTACCAGCGTAGATAATAGCAACTTGGTCTTCAACAGTAAACGGAGAGTTTAAACCTTGTTTTAAGATTTCTACGTTACGTTTACCTTTTTCAATTACGTTTAAAGTAGCAGCATCTAAGTCAGAACCGAATTTAGCGAATGCTTCTAATTCACGGAACTGAGCTTGGTCTAACTTTAAAGTACCTGATACTTTTTTCATAGACTTGATTTGTGCGTTACCTCCTACACGAGATACTGAGATACCTACGTTAATTGCTGGACGTACTCCTGAGTTAAATAAATCAGACTCTAAGAAAATTTGTCCATCAGTAATTGAAATTACGTTTGTAGGGATATATGCAGAAACGTCACCCGCTTGCGTTTCGATGATTGGTAAAGCTGTTAATGAACCACCACCTTTAACGATTGGTTTTAACGATTCTGGTAAATCATTCATGTTTTTAGCAATATCGTCATCAGCAATTACTTTTGCAGCTCTTTCTAATAAACGAGAGTGTAAATAGAATACGTCTCCAGGGTAAGCTTCACGTCCTGGTGGTCTTCTTAACAATAAAGACACCTCACGGTAAGCAACTGCTTGTTTAGATAAATCATCATAAACAATTAAAGCAGGACGACCTGTATCACGGAAGTATTCACCAATTGCAGCACCTGCCATTGGAGCATATACCTGCATTGGAGCTGGATCAGAAGCATTAGCAGCAACAATAACTGTATAAGCCATTGCTCCTTTTTCTTCTAAAGTTTTAGCTAAAGCAGCAACAGTAGAAGCTTTTTGACCTACAGCAACATAGATACAAAATACTGGTTTACCAGCATCGTAAAATTCTTTTTGGTTAATAATAGTATCTATACAAACTGTAGATTTACCTGTTTGACGGTCACCAATTACTAACTCACGTTGCCCACGACCTACTGGAATCATAGCGTCTACTGCTTTAATACCTGTTTGTAATGGTTCGGTTACTGGTTGACGGAAAATTACCCCTGGTGCTTTACGCTCTAAAGGCATTTCGTATAAATCACCACCGATAGGTCCTTTACCATCAATTGGAAATCCTAAAGTGTTTACTACACGACCTACCATTTGCTCACCAACTTTTAAAGAAGCAATACGTTGTGTTCTTTTAGCAGTTGAACCTTCTTTGATACCTGTAGAAGGTCCTAATAAAACCACCCCTACATTATCTTCTTCAAGGTTCAACACGATACCTTCCATACCGTTTTCAAAAACCACTAACTCACCATATTGTACATTAGAAAGCCCATAAATACGAGCAATACCGTCTCCTACTTGAAGAACAGTACCTACTTCTTCTAAAGTAGCACCAGATTCAAAACCTGATAATTGTTGCTTTAATATTGCTGAAATTTCAGCTGGTTTGATTTCCGCCATTGTTTTATAATTTTTACACTTTCGTGTTATAATTAATTACTCAATTCTCTTTTTAATGTTAATAAACTATTAGCTACTGAAGCATTATATTGCTTGTCACCAATTCTTAAAATAAACCCACCAATAATCGCTGGATCTACAATATTTTTTAAAGTAACTTTTTTAGATGTAAGTGTAGCTGCTTTAGCTAATACTTTTGCTTCTAGTTCAGTTGTGATAGCTATAGCAGTAGTTACTGTTGCTACTTCTACTCCGTTAGCTTCATCATACAATTTTGTATATTGAACAGCTATTTTATCTAAAAGTTCAAATCGTTTATTTTCTAATAACAACTGAAATAAAGATTTAGTTACAGCTGTAGTATCTTTGAAAACTTCTAGCAAAGCATTATTTTTTATTTCAATTTTCAAAGTTGGATTGGCTATAAAAGAAGCTAATTCAGCATTATCTTGAATAGTTTTAGCAATCAAAGTCATATCATTGTTTACTTCAAGAGCGAAACCCTTAGAAGTAGCAAGATCTAAAATTGCTTTTGCATATCGTACTGCGGCTCTGTTACCTGACATATACTTTTATTATTAGTTTAATTTTACTTCATCTAACATTTTCTCAACTAATTTAACTTGAGAATCGTTGCTTGATAATTGATCTTTTAAAATTTTCTCTGCAATTTGTAAAGATAAAGTTGAAACTTGTGTTTTTAATTCTGCCATTGCAGCATTTTTTTCACTTTCGATAGAAGCTTTAGCTTGTTCAATTAAACGAGAACCTTGAGCTTGTGCTTCTTCTTTAGCATCTGCAATCATTTTTTCTTTAATCTCACGAGCTTCTTTTATCATATTATCACGTTCTGCACGTGCTTCATTTAAAGTACGCTCATTATTTGCTTGTAATTCTTGCATTTGTTTTTTTGCATTTTCAGCAGCTTGTAAAGCACTACGAATACCTTCTTCACGAGCTTCAATAGATTCCATGATCGGTTTCCATGCAAATTTAGCTAATAAAACGATTAAAATTGCTAAAATAACAACTAGCCAAAAGAATAGACCGTATCCAAAATCATTAAATATTTTTTCCATTATTGATGTTTTATGTTTAATTAATAAAATAATAGGTTAAATAAAATTACACTTTGCAACCAACCGTTGCAAAGCGTAATTTACATCTTGATTAAGCACCTAAAATTAAGGCACCGAATGCTAAACCTTCTAATAAGGCACCGATGATGATCATCGCTGTTTGGATTTTACCAGCAGCTTCTGGTTGACGAGCAATAGCATCCATTGCAGATCCACCAATTTTACCTAAACCTAAACCAGCTCCGATTACGATTAAACCAGCACCTACTAAATTTGGAATTGTCATAATAAAAGATTTATATAATAATTAAACAATTTTTTTAAATTTCTTTTTCTATTAATGATGATCATCATGATGGTGATCTTGAACCGCCATGCCAATAAATAATGATGATAACATTGTAAAGATAAATGCCTGTAAGAAAGCTACTAACAATTCAATCACAGAGATAAATAATGTTAAAGCTAATGAAACCCCTACTGCACCACCTGGTGTCAATTGTTGCTTGAACAAGAAAATGATTGCAATTAAGCCCATTACTACTGAGTGACCTGCTGTAATGTTAGCAAATAAACGAATCATTAATGAGAAAGGTTTTGTAAAAATACCTAAAACTTCAATTGGAGCCAGAACGATCTTCATTGGAACTGGTACACCTGGCATCCAGAAGATATGTTTCCAATAATCTAAATTAGCACTCACATTTGTTATAACTAAAGTACACAATGCTAAACATAAAGTCACCGCAATATTTCCAGTAACATTAATCCCTAATGGAGTTAAACCAATTAAGTTTAAAGTCCAGATCAAGAAGAAAACAGTTAGTAAATAAGGCATGAACTTTTTGTATTTTTTTTCGCCAATATTTGGACGTGCAATTTCGTCACGAACATAAATTACTAAAGGTTCTAAAACACGACCAAAACCAGTTGGTAAAGTATTTCCTTTTTTATAGGTTTTTGCTAACGATGTGAAAGCAAAGAAAATTAAGATAGCAGTTACTAATAACGAAAATACGTTTTTAGTGATCGAAAAATCTAATGGTTTAGCATTAGTTGGATGACCATGTTCGTTAGTTGTAACAGTACCCTCAGCATCTGATTTGTAGATTACACCGTGAACCATTTTGTAGAAGTTACCATCTACTTCAGCTAATTCTTTTTCATTATGAAAAGCTGACGACATAAACACATGAAGACCATTATCAAATAAAATAACTGGCAATGGAAAACCTACATGGTGTCCCGTTTCTCCATCTGCATACAAATTAAAATCATGCGAATCCAATAAGTGATGTTTAATAAATGCTTGTACTTCTGGTTTCTCATTAATAGGACCTTCATGATTTGACTGATGTTCCACAGCATGAGCTTTATCAGCGTGTGCGGCTGTAGTAACATGTGTACTATCATGCGCCATAGCGTGTGCTTCATGAGCTGTTTTTTCAGTTACATGAGTAGAATCTGTCGTAGGGTTAGCCATTGCTACCCAAGAGAATAAGCCTATAAAGGCAGACATTAGTAATGACACAGGTTTTCTTGTAATCATCATAGGAATGAAAAATTTCTATGTTCGTAAATTTCGGTGCAAAGGTACATTTTTTATTTATATGAAAAACGATTGCTGAAAAAAAATACATCAATCTTTATTCTATTTTAAACTCAAAAGTCTGAGAAGGCTACAAAAGCCCTTTAAACACACTTAATCAAGTAGTTAAAATTTTATCTGATTTAATTTTTTACCTACTAAAAAAGTTATTGTAACTAGATAACCTATAAATAAAATAAAGAAGTTCCATTTAGAAAATAAGAAATTCTTTTGTAATAACCATCTATTGAAAATATAGGTAAAAATAAAAAGATTGGTAATAACTACTAAAAAACCTACTCCTACGAGATCTTTTTTATTTTCCAACAAGAATGCCATGATTGAGATTCCTAATAGATAAAAAAACAAAAAGAAAACATGTATTATGTAAAAAGCTGGAGTAATTATCTGATTTGATAAAAATAAGTATCCAAAATTGAGTAAGTAAAAAGCCATTCCTACAAGGAATAGCTTTTGTAAAAATTCTTTAATAAGCATTATTTATTAATTTCATTAACTTGTTTGATAACATTATATAAAGCTATAAAGACTCCGAACAGTGTCAAAACTTTAGCATAATAAAAATAAGAACTTGGATAAGATTTATCTACCCATTCTCCTAATTTATAAAATAAGTAGATAGTAACTCCCATTTGCGAAGGAATGGTGACCAAAGAAAGCCATTTATTTCCTTTAGACTTTTCTTTTTCTTCTTTATTATTCTCCATTTACTACATTTAATGAGGGAGCAATGGTTTTCATTACACAAGTTGCTGTAAATTTTGCTCCAGGTTCAACTGCTAATTTACCACAACTTACATCTCCATTTATGGTAGCTGTTGCTTTTACATTTAATATTTCTTCTACTATTATTTTTCCTTCTGCTTTACCTTCTATATCCACATTTTGGGCATTTATATCTCCCAAAACACTTCCTGCTGGTCCTACTACCAGTTTAGCTTTTGAGTTAAAGTTACCGATTAGATGACCATCTAATCTAAAATCTGCAATTGATTCAATATCCCCTTTTATTGTAGTTCCTTCAACGATGCGATTTGTTTTTCCTAGTAGGTCTGTATAATTTTTGGGTTTTTTGTCAAACATAAATTAAAGTTTTAGTTGTAGATATTCATTTAAATTTTTCTTGGTCTGAATAACTGAATAATTTTGAGTTGATATAACAGTAGCACTTTCTTTAACTTGGTAACCTTTTGTCTTAGCTAATAATTCTACTAAAAAACGGGCATATTCACGAGAAGATATACCATGAATTACAACAAAATTATCGGTTTCATTATAAACATCGTAAGATACAAAAAACTTATAATATTGTTTCTCTTTTATATATTTTTCTAACTTATCTATTAAATTTTTAGTAGCGGCATCTTCTTTTAACCCTACTTTATACAATATTTTCCACTTAGTAGATAGTGTATCTGCTGAGAGTATCATCTGCTCCATCTTTGGAATATCTAAGCGTAAAATCTCTTCTGCTCTTGTAGCTTCTTCTGTATCAGGGTATGTGCTTATTACTTTTTGAACTCCTTCTCGGTAGGCATTCAAACCGAGTAATTTCCCATTTAATGAAGCTTTCAATAATTCAAATTTTGGCAATAAAGGATCACCTGAAAATAATATCATGGAATCATTTATCTTATTTAATGCTGGTTTATACTCTTGATTTTCAAACATTGCATGACAATCCTTATATACTTTAGTTGGAGCTTCTGAATCATTTTTTTCTGATATTTGCCCATTAACTAATTGCGCATATCGAGTATTTGGATAGTTTACTATAATTTCGTTCTTTAATTGCTGTGCTTTTTCTGGGTTAGAAATTTCGTATAAACGAAATAAATTATATTTGGCTGGAAGAATAAAGCGTTCTTCCGGATTATTAGCTAGTAGCTTTTCAAAACGTTCTTCTGCAACTTTATTTTCAAAAAATTTTTCTTTATAGATCAAACCTAGGTTATAATAGGCATTATTTCTTTCTTTTATTAAACTATCGATTACAGTTTTTGAAGAGGGAAGCTTATTTACATAAAAATCTGGTGTATATTTTTCATTAACAGCAACTGTTTCTGATTCTTTTTATTAGCTTCTGAATCTGTGGGATTTATTTCCTTATTTTTCTGACTTTGTGTTTGGACGGACCATCTCCAATTATCAACTAGAGCTCGTTTTCCCCATTTTTTTGCAAATTCAATTTTCCCATAAGCAACAGTTGAAGGATTATAGAAATAAAATAAATTTTTAGAATTATCTAATCCTAATGGGGTGATATTTCGGGCTCCTCCTGGAGTAGGCACAAGATTTGGATCAAAGAAAAGATCATCGTTTTGCTTAAGATTCTGTTGGCGATTTTCTTCTACAACCTGCTTTTTTTTATTTAAGGCTATTTGTAATGAATCTGTTTTTTTAAGTTCTAATATAATTTTTTGAAAGTAAGAAACACGTTCCTCATCAGACATAGCCAATAAAGAAATAATACTATCATTATGTTTAGCTATACTTTCATATTTTATTACTTGGTCTAGATTTTTTCTTTTCTTCTCTATTATAAAGTATTCCCTATTTTTCTTTGTAAATTTAGTTAGAGTACTATCATAATATTTACCTGCTATTTCGTATTTAGTTTGATCAAAATAAATTTTGGCTAAATTTCTATAATTAGAAGCCACTAAATAGCTATCATTTGAAACAGATTTTAATGATTTGTTATAATATTTTTTGGCCTTTTCTTGTAGTTTAAATTGATCGTAAAAAGGGCAACTTGATGATTTAAAACGTCTAAATACGGACGATTTTCTCTATCTTTTAATAGTTTGGCATATTTTTTTGTAAAAATTAATGTATCTTTTGTTACATCTACTAAACTGGCTTGCTTAGCGTGAGCCTGAATAACATATAGACGAGGTGATTGTCTTTTCATGTCAATAACTTCTTGAAAGGCTACATAGGCACTATCTTTATATTTTAATTCTTCATATAATTGTCCTAAAATAAAACGATAACGAGCTCGTTCTTCTTTATTAGCGGTATATTCAATAGCTTTTTTTATTGGTTTTACTGCTTTTTGTTTTTCTTCAAGATTAATATAGGCTTGAGCTAACAATGCATTAGCGTCTGCTTTTATATGAAAAGGTAAATCATATCTTTTTAGAAGTAGAGTTAAATTTTTAACTGCTAGAGCATCATTTTCTAATCGCACATTTGTTTTCTCTCTCCAAACTTTTGCTTCATAAATTTTATCTGAATTAGAGTATTTATATAAGATATAATTAAAGGCCTCTAATGCGGGGATAAATCTTTTGTCATAATATCGTGCTTTCCCTAACAACAAATGGGCTTCATCCATTTGTGAATTTCGTTCTCTACCTTCAATATTCATAGAGTGTTTTTGAATAGCTTTTACGGCTTTATCTTCTGCACGTGTAAAATTAGCATTTTTACTCTTTTGACCTGGTAAAAAATTTTCTTCTTCAATTTGCATACGTTCAACAGGTAAGATTTCCCAAAAATTATCAACATATCCTTTTTTTAGTTCTTCTATACCTGCTTTTAATGAAACATCTCCATTGTACACAGTATTATACTTAGAGTTTAAAGCATGCCAATTTCTAGATATCAATGTATCTTTTTGGTAGAACAAGCAATTATAAATGCGCACAATCCAAAAGACGCAATATATATTAAACGGTGATTTTTCAAATGACTATATTTTTTAATATAAACTCTAAATTTTTTTTTTTAGTATTCTAACTGGTAAAAGTACACTTCTTTTAAAAAGTAATAAAATAAAAATAAAAAAACCTTCTTTGCTATCACAAAGAAGGTTTATATATTTAGAATAAAAAACTATTCTATAATTAATCTTTCTGTCTTATAATCTAGTTTTAGAATATAATTTCCTGATGGTAAATTAGAGGTATCTATTGTTTCATTTTCTTTTAAATTTAATTTAGTTAAAATCTTTTTACCATTAAGATCAAATAAGGATACTTCATTTATGTTTCTGGTATTATTTAAATCAAGTTTATCTCCTTTTTTTATTGGATTTTTAATAAAAAATAGACCTCCTTTTTCATCTGATGAAATTCTATTAGATGCAGAGGAAATAGTTCCATAAACCATAAATTCTGCAATATGAACCCCTTGATTGACTGAATTATAAAGCATGTCTACCTTAAAATATCTGGCTTGCACAGGTTTACTGAAAGGAAAAGATGTTCCAGCACTATTTGACAAACTTATATTACTTGAGTAATCAGCAACCATTGTCCAATTTACATTATCTGTAGAAGCATAAACTTTGTATTTATAAGAACGTGTGTCCCCGAAATAATTAACGACTTTGATTTCATCAACATTGTACGAATTTTGTAAATCAACCTGCCAAAATTGTGTATAGGGTGTATTACCCCAATAAGTATTTAAATTTCCATCATTAGCTTTAGGCCCTTCAGTACCTAATTCTGATCCTGATACTGTAGTTGGTTTGTTTAATGCAATATTAGTACGAGTCTCTGGCACTAAATCTCCATGTGCAATAAATTCAGCTATATGAACACCTTGATTAACGGAATTATAAAGCATTTCTATTTTAAAATATCTTGCTTGAACTGGATTAGAAAAATTAAACGTTTTCCCTTTATTTGTTGACAAATCAGTATTTTTAGAGTTATCAGCAACAACGATCCAATTTATATTGTCTGTAGAAGCATAAACTTTGTATTTATAGTAACGGGAATCTTGAAAATAATTAATAACTTGAATATCTTCAACATTATACTTGTTTTGTAAATCAACCTGCCAAGATTGAGTATAAGGTGTATTACCCCAGTAAGTATATACGTCACCATCATTAGCTTTTGATCCATCATGACCTGCTTCTGAACCTGAAACAGAAGAAGGTTTATTTAATGCAATATTAGGTTTATTGTAAGGATTTCCTCCTAATTCATTACTAAGGTTAATTAATTCATTATGGATATTTGCATCTCTTATATATTCTGAAATAAACCAATTAGTATAAGATAAATGTCTATTCGCTCTATAACCTTTCGTTCCGATCCCTGAAATCATAGCTCCAAAAGTAGAAATCTTTTTAATTTTTTCAGTTTCTGTAAGATTTGGATTTTTATTAGACAATTCATAATCTGTATGCAATTTAGAACTAAATCCTGGCAAACCGTCCATTGCTTGTAGTGCTAATACTGATGTGATATAATGATCCGCATGATCACCTGGGTTTTTTGATAAATCAACATCTGTGGAGTAAACAGTAGATATAGAACCTTTTTCAGTTTCAAAAATAGCTTTGATTGTATTTTTTAACTCTGTCCAAGTATAAGTGGAAGTATTCGTTACATTGGTAATTGTTTCTATAGTACCTTTTCTTAGTTTTTCAATTGACTGGCCATTATTAGCCGGATAACCATCCATATTTAAACTACAACAATTACCATTTGGTAAATCTAAAAAATACATTGTAATATTGTTTCCATACGTCCATTTTCTAACTTTTTTCCCAGCAAAAGTTACTTCGACAGTTGTTTCACTAAAATTTAATGGCAAATTATCATTTGTATAACAATATTCTAATGCTTTTTTATAGCCATAATCTCGAGCTTGATAAAATGGTGTTGTTATATCTATTCCTGCATCAGCAGTATAAATACCATCATGTGCTCCTTGATCTGATGCACTTGTAAGAATAGCTACTGTTTTTACTCCACTACTAACCTTATCAAATAGCGGTACGCCACAAAAATAGACTGCATCATCCTGGTGTGCGTGAACAAAAAAAGCTGTCTCTTGAGCCTTTATTGATAGACTGGTTAAGAAAACAGAACATAAAATGTAAATTTTTTTCATAAGCATTGATTTTTTTCAAATCTAATTATAATATGTTTTAAAAAAATTACTCTAAAAGCTCAAAAAAGAAAAAATAGTAAAATAGGATTATTTAATATTGAATGTCTAATTTCTAATTGATGAAGCTTATATTTTTTACCTTTGTATTATAAAACAAAACCTATGTCAGTATTCTATAAACTCTCAATAAAAGAGGTAAAAAGAGAAACACCTAACGCTGTTTCAGTTGCTTTTAATATCCCTTTAGAATTTAAAGATTTTTACAAATTCACAGCAGGTCAATATGTTACCTTAAAATTAACTTTAGATGGTCAAGAAATTAGAAGAGCATATTCTTTATGTACAGCTCCTTCATCTGAAGAGTTTCGTATAGCGATTAAAGCTGTAAAAAATGGTACGTTTTCACAATTTGCCAACACCGAATTAAAAGAAGGGCATGTCCTAGAAGTTGGTCTACCTGAAGGGCGTTTTACATTTGAACCCCAATCGGACCGTCAACGAAACTATATGGGATTTGCAGCAGGTAGTGGGATTACTCCTATAATGGCTATAATAAAAACTGTGTTATTGCAAGAGCCTAAGAGTTCATTTGTATTAGTCTACGGAAATAAAACGCGTAATGAAACTATTTTTTATGATCAATTAACGGAATTACAAACGCAATTTTTAGGTAGATTAACGGTTCATTATGTATATAGCCAAGAACAAATAGAACATCAATTGACTGGAAGAGTTGACAAATCAATTGTTAATACAATTCACCAAAAACATATTGGTCAGGAATTTGAGAAATATTATTTATGTGGTCCTGAGGAGATGATCAATGTTATCAATAAGACTTTAAAAGAAAAAGGAGTAAGTGAAAAAGACATAAAATTTGAATTATTTTCAGCTTCATCAACATCTGAAAATACTTTATCTAATGCTAATTCTTTTGAACACACAAAAGTTACAGTTATACTAGATGGTGACACTGAATCTTTTGAAATGTCTGCCAAACAAACTCTATTAGAAGCTACATTAAAACAGGGAATGGACGCTCCTTATTCATGTCAAGGAGGTGTTTGTAGTAGTTGTATAGCACGAGTTACTTCTGGAAGTGCTACTATGAAGAAAAATTCTATTCTAACAGATAAAGAAGTAGCTGACGGCTTAATTTTAACCTGTCAAGCGCACCCTACATCAGCTCAAATCACAATAGATTTTGATGATGTATAATAAATAAAAATAGTAATTATAAAGAGGGTTTGGTTATTTTATAAAACTAAATCCTTTTTTATTTTATTGACTACCTGTTGTGGTTTTATAGTACGCATAACCTCTTCGTATCCCTCTACTTTTTTATTTCCGTAAACAGATGTGGGTAACATTGGATACTTTTCTCTATCGGCTGTTAAACAATTTTCTAAAGGTTGATTAAATGGGCTAAATCCAGAATATGGATGGGTGGCTCCCCAAAGAGTTACCACTTTAATTCCTAACATAGAAGCAATATGACCATTTCCTGAATCCATAGAAAGCATTAAATCTAAATTGGAAATTAAATCTAATTCTTCTTGTAACTTAATTTTACCTGCAACTACTTCAACATTAGTATAATCTTTTTTAAGTTTATACAATTTTTCTATTTCCAACTTACCTCCGCCAAATAAAAAAATTTTAACTGTTTCTTTTTGCAAACTATCGATAACTTCTTGCATTAAGTCTAAAGGATATATTTTCGACTCATATTGAGCAAAAGGAGCTATCCCTATCCATTTATAATTCTTATTCCCAGTTATTTTTAGAATTTGATCGGACAATAACGCTTTACTTGGAAACTGAGGGTTTAATAAATCAAAAGAAAATCCTAATCGTAAAAGGGTATCTTTATGTCTTTCGAACATAGATTTCACAGGTACAAAAACTTTATTTTTAGCACGGGTTAATGCTTTGTTATCTTTACGTTCTTTATCTGTAAATGCAACTTTTTTCCCACTAACAGCAAATAATCCTCTAATAACTTTTGAACGAAGTACATTATGAAAATCTGCAACAGCATCGATATCTAATTTTTTTAGATCGTTATACAATCGTACAAGCCCAAGCATTCCTTTATGTTTTTTATTGAGATCAACTGAAAAGAAGTTAACATTTTCTAGATCTTTAAAAAAAGGTTTAAAGAAAGGACGTGAAACTACTGTAATTTTCAACTCGGGATACTTTAAAGACAAAGCCCTTAAAACAGGAACCGTCATGGCAACGTCTCCCATAGCCGATAAACGAATAATCAATAGATGCTTCATAGTAAACTTTAAAATAACAAAACCACTAATAATTATAAGTAAAATCAAAAAGAAAAAAACTTAACTTAGTAATGGTTTTGCAAAATTAAATTATAATCATTATTTATTTTGGTATAAGATAGGATTTAATTCTTCATCATTGTACATTTTCATTTGTTTGTACACTTTCATATACTTGTCTCCCTTTTCTATATCCTCAATTAATTGGCTAATCGAAATAAACATATCTTTCTTTTGCTCTAAAAGTATATTTAATTTTTCCTGACATTTTGCTCTATGCTCTTCAGTAGCTGTTAATCGAGTAGCTTCTTCGTTCATATGATAAATCTTAAGTGCTAAAATAGATAGTCTATCAATAGCCCAAGCAGGACTTTCTGTATTGATACGAGCGTCTGACTTTACTTCAACAGTAGCATATTTATTAAGAAAGTAACCATCTATGTATTCTACCATATCTGTACGAACTTGATTAGAAGCATCAATTTTACGTTTTAGATCTAAGGCGGCTATTGGATCAATCTGAGGATCACGTATGATATCTTCATAATGCCATTGTACCGTATCAACCCAATTTTTTGCATACAACAAATGCTCAATAGAGCCCTTTCCGTAAGGATTCATAATTTGTTGATAAACATCGTCTTTTATGTGGTATTCTTGAATACTTCTTTCAAATATAGGAAAAGCAAATTCTGCGAACATAGATAGGTTATTAAAATGTTCCACAAAATTATGTATTTTTACGAAATTAATTCATCTTATATGAACCTTAATTTTTTATTTAATAGTGGAAAAAACCCTAAATGGAAATATTATCTAAACAATATTATTCTAAATTCTTTACCAAAATCTATTTTTAGAGATCAATATTATAAGATAATTAATGATTTTAACTCTAGAACAGACAAAGATTATATACTAGAAAGAGTAAATTACTATAATAAGTTAAATAAAAACAAGGATCTTGCTTCAAACGCTAAAAAATTAAAAGAAAATAAAATAGATAAGGCGGGGTCTGTATACTATTATGATACAGAATTTATAACTAGATATTTTAACCCTTCTCTTAAATTTTTTACTTGTTATGGAGATATAATTGATATCCCTAAAGAACCTTCTATTCTAAAAAGCAGACCTATACTAGGGAATAATGAAAATAGTGTATTACTAAATCTTGACAAAGTACGTCATTTTATTTTTTTAAACGATAATAAAATTTTTGAAACGAAACTTAACAAAGTAATCTTTCGAGGAAAAATAATAGGCAAACAACAAAGAGTAACCTTTATGAATACTTTTTTGACAATCCTTTGTTTGATCTTGGGGATGTTTCAAAACACATAACAAAAAAGGAATGGAAAGTTCCTAAAAAAACACTATGGGAACACTTAGATTATAAATTTATTATGGCATTAGAAGGTAATGATGTTGCCAGTAATTTAAAATGGGTAATGTCATCTAATTCAATTGCTGTAATGCCAAAACCAACATACGAAACTTGGTTTATGGAGGGTAAATTAATCCCAGATGTACATTATATAGAGATTAATTCTGATTTTTCTAATCTAGAAGAAAAAATAAATTATTATATAGAAAATCCATCAGAAGCAAACAAAATTATTCAGAATGCAAATGCGTATTGCCAACAATTTCTTGATTTAAAAAGAGAAAAAATAATTGGGCTACTTGTAATGAAAAAATACTTTGAAAAAACTAATCAAATTTAATCCATGAAAATACATCACATATCAGAACAAAATAGCATTTTAAATCATTTTTTAACAGAAATAAGAGATATAAATATACAGAAGGATCGTATGCGTTTTAGAAAAAATATAGAACGTATAGGTGAAATTATGTCTTATGAAATAAGTAAAACACTGGATTATAAAAATATAGATATAAAAACACCTTTAGGAGTAAAACATACAACAAAACTCGCTAATCCTATTGTTTTATGTTCAATATTAAGAGCAGGACTTGCGTTACACCAAGGATTTATTAATTATTTTGATGAGGCCGAAAATGGGTTTATATCAGCCTATAGACACCATTATAACAATGATGATAATTTTGAAATATTAGTAGAATATCAAGCAACCCCTTCTTTTCAAGATAAAAGTCTTATCCTTATTGATCCTATGTTAGCAACTGGGCAATCTATAGTTGCTGTACTTAATAAATTATATCTAGAACACAAACCGAAAGAAATTCATATAGCTGTTGTTATTGCTGCTCCAGAGGGTATACAATACCTAGAAAATAATTTACCTAAAAATAGTCATTTATGGATTGCCTCTATAGATGAAAAACTTAATGAAAAAAATTATATAGTACCTGGTCTTGGAGATGCAGGAGACTTAGCATATGGTGAAAAGCTATAATATTTGTAATAAATAAGCTACTAAACTAGCTATCATTAAGAAAAGAACTATTCCTTCTTTTAACCAAATTTTCTTAATTGTTTCTAAATAGTTTGTCAACATAATAGCTACAGGTACAAAAGTATATATCAAGTAGCTATTTTGTTTTTGAGGCATTACAAAATAAACTCCTAATGCTATTAAAAAAGCGAATATAATTTTACGATAAGATGAAATCAGATGAGACATCTTACTTTGTAAAATAAATAGCATGCTTATAAAAGCAATTAAAGCGACAATTACATAAATTGCTACTGCCATATTTTGAAAAACATTGGTTAAATCATTTACAGTAAAATCAATATAAATTTGCTTAGGATATAACGTTAAAAATTCTGGATAAAGAGCTAAAGAAAACATTAAACCAATTACTAAAACGGTAAAAAAGGCTATAAAGGGTATAAGCCAATTTCTATAATCTCTTGATACATGAAGTATAATAGATGAAAAAACTAATAGTAAAAAAAGTATACACCAGAAATTAATTAATGAAGCCAAAAAATCCATAATGAAGCATCAAAAATTTTTTCTTTAGGTGTTATCATTGAATGCATTGAAATTAACCTTCTCAAAGCTAATAATATAAAAGCATTAGATAAAATTAATTTTAAATCAGAGAGTGTATTAGGAAAAAGTATTAAGAAAATAAAAAATAATAAAAAAGTATAACTATTATCTTTACTTAACCCATTTTTTTTTGTAATAAAATTAGTAATTAATAAAGATCCTATTAATAACAATAATAATAATATTTTTTTCCAATCTCTATTGTTGTTAAACCTAGGGGGCTAATATTGAATTGGTAAAACAAAAAACAAACTACCAATAAAATTATAACTATTACATAATTTATTGGTCGAGATTTACTAAAAACACTTGTAATCATAAGTATATTTTATATTTTTGCTGTGTAAATATAATACATTCGTCATGATGAAATCAATTTTTGAAGCAATTCAATGGTTATTTGAAGCTGTTTTATTTGCTCCACACGACTTAATGCGCTCCACAGAGTTAAAAAACTGGTGGATTGCTAACCTTATTAACTGGGTATTATGGGCTATTATTTGTTATTATATTTGGTATTGGATCAAACAATTAAAAATATTTAAGGACAATAACGAAGATCAGCAAGATACTACAGCTCATTCGTTTTTGAAATAATTTATCTTTTAAATTGAAAGATCATAAAAGCCTATAAGATTTTCTTATAGGCTTTTTTATATTCTCCGTTATTGAAAGATCATTTGTTCTATTAACTAAATAAATGAAATTACCCAATAAAAGCTTTTTTATCATTTTAACCAAAGAATAAATCTAAAACCATTTAATCCTGAAAGTCCTCCTATATATCATCGTAAAAAACTAAATGTCTCTTTTAATTTTTAAAGAGTCTCTTTTTTTATATTCAATTTTTATTGTAAATCTTTTCCAATATCTTTTCTAAAATACATTTTATCAAACTGTATTTTATTAATACTTGTATAAGATTTTTGTAAAGCCTCTGAAAATGTTTTTCCGTAAGAAGAAACGGCTAATACACGTCCACCACTAGTTACGATTGTATCATTTTCTTTTTTAGTTCCTGCATGAAAAACAATAGAGTTCGTCACGGTATCAAGACCTGTTATTACTTTTCCTTTTTCATAATCTTCTGGATAACCTCCTGAAGCAACGATTATGGTCGTAGCAGCTCTTTCATCTATTTCTAAAGTTTCGAAAGCTAATTCTTGTTTACCTATTGCTTGAAATAATTGAACTAAATCAGATTTTATACGAAGCATTACTACTTCTGTTTCAGGATCTCCCATACGTACATTATATTCAATCACCATAGGCTCACCTTTTACATTAATAAGACCTATAAATATAAATCCTTTGTAATCAATATTATCCTTTTGCAATCCTTCAACAGTTGGTTTTACAATACGGGTTTCTACTTTTTCCATAAAAATGGGATCAGCAAATGGTACTGGTGAAACAGCTCCCATACCTCCTGTATTTAACCCTGTATCGCCTTCCCCTATACGCTTATAATCTTTAGCTGTAGGTAAAATTTTATATGTTTTACCATCTGTAAGTACAAAACAACTTAACTCAATGCCCTCTAAAAATTCTTCAATTACTACTTTTGAAGAGGCATCACCAAATTTAGCATCAACTAGCATGTTACGTAATTCTTGTTGTGCTTCAACTAAATTATTTAAAATTAAAACTCCTTTTCCAGCTGCTAATCCATCTGCTTTTAAAACATATGGTGATTGTAGTGTAGTTAAAAACTGACATCCTTCTTCTACCGTTTCTTTCGTAAAACTTTCGTAACGAGCAGTTGGAATATTATTTTTAACTAAAAACTGTTTTGCAAATTCCTTACTTCCTTCTAATTGAGCTCCTATTTTTGAAGGGCCTATTACAGGAATATTTTTTAACTGTATATCTGCTTTAAAATAATCATAGATTCCGTTCACTAATGGATCTTCTGGACCTACTACGACCATTTCAACTTTGTTTTGAATTACAAAATCTTTAACTGCATTAAAATCTAATGGATTTAAAGAAACATTTGTTGCTATTTTTAACGTACCAGCATTTCCTGGTGCAACAAATAGCTTTGTACATTGTGAGCTTTGTAGCATTTTCCAAGCTAAAGCGTGTTCTCTTCCGCCTGAACCTAAGAGTAAAATTATCATAGTGTTGTTGTGTTGTTGTAGCCTCATTGCTATTAAACATAGCATCAATTAGCTAACGATTAATTTATCTTGCAAAAATAGTTTGTTTAAAATGATTATGAAAGCTTGTGTTTTCTTATTTTTGGAAAAATCATTTACTACAATGAACCATAAATTAAAAACATATGTTTTTAAAACACTTGAAATTTTACCCTCAAAAATAGGATATTGTTTATATCATTTTCTTCAAAATTTATCAGAGAATAAAAATATTCATTTAAAAATAAAGAGTTCTGAAGAAACTTTTAAAACTTTTTTAAGAATTACTTCTGAATTAAATATTTCTCTAAAAGGAAATTCAATAGCTGAAATTGGATCTGGATGGTTACCAATTATGCCTTATTTATTTATCCATAAAGCGGCTATAAAAAAAGTATATACTTATGATTTAAATAAACACTATGAAAAAAATGCAATAACCAAGTTTAATAATCTTTTTCAAAAAAATTATAATGTTGTTATAAAACCAACTAATCCTTATCAGCTTCCAAATGAAGTACTTTATTTTCCTAATCAAAATATTGTAGATCAAGATCTACCAAAGGATATTAATATTATCTTTTCACGTTTTGTACTGGAACATGTAAGACCTGAGGATATGGT